>NZ_JBEXSI010000027.1:0-101639 GCF_040613515.1 Streptomyces sp. NPDC006261 | reverse complement strand
ACCGCCAGATCACGCCCTCGAACTGCTGCCGCAGCCGGGTGGGATACGGGCCGTACTCGCCAATTGGCAGGTACGGCGCGATGAACTCCCACTCCCCATCCGTCAGTTGCACGCGCGTCATGCACTCAGGACTACAGGACCCGTCCCCGAAGCGGAGGCGCATCCCACAGATTGATCACGACTCGATACACGCCCTAGGTTAGTCAACTCTGGTCAACTACCGCGTCACGATGGCGGGTCGCGACCATGTCGGCATGACCGAGCCGACGAGGTACAGCACAAGGGCTCTCGAACTCCCTCTGCAACTAGGGCGGTTGGAGCCGACGCCTGTCGAAGGTTGCGCCGGATGCGTTGAGTTGGCGAACGTGCGAGATCGCGCCCGGACGGGTGGCGACTGGACGACGGTTTCCGACTGCAACGTCTTCTTGCGGCGGCATCCCCAGGGCCACTAGGTGACGACCGCCCCAGAACGTCCACGTGCCGTAGCGCCATCCAGACGGCAGCGGAAGCAGACCGTTCAGCCTGCCCCAACGCCGCCCCCTGCCCCGATCACGTCGTACTGCGGCACGTGCGCCGGACGCCGTGCCATCTGGTGTGACGGGTGTTGCGGATTCGCGGGGTGTGAACTCTGTGCGTGGACGTTTAAGCGCCCGTGCCCGGCGTGCGTTGGCGGAGACGCAGAACGCATCCGCTGGTGAACCGGTACGCCCTCAAAGCCTGCCCGTAGGCTGCGCGGCGTGGCAGAGATATGGAGCACGTTGGTCGGTGCCGGAGCTGTCGTGGTGGGTGCGGGCCTCACTGGTGGGTTCACCCTGCTGAAGGGACGACAAGAACGCGTAGACAAGGAACGTGACCGGCTAGAGCAGCGGACGAGTCGGCATCGTGAGATACGCAGAGACGCGTATATCGCTCTCCTCAGCGACGCGAAGTCAGTGGACAGCTTGCAACGTGACTTCTCGCCTTCCAACCCCCTACCGCGTACGGAGTACCTGCGGGAGCTGACGGCGGCAACCGATCAGCTCTATCAAAGCCTGCTGATCGTTCGGATCGAGGGTCCGGACGAGGTAGCCGCTGCTGCCCAAGAGCTCGTCTCCAAGTACAGCTCTCTGAGCAACCAGATGCACTCGGACGACGGAGTCACCCTGGGCGACCTGTTGAACGGCCGGTTGGCAACGCTCCAGGCGCGCGAGGAGTTCCTAGCAGTCACGGCGAGGGCGCTGGACAGCCGCTCGTGAGCTGTCCAGGTGTATGTATGGTTTGAGCAGACACCCTCCCTCATGACCGGTGTTCAAGGCGGCCAGCAATTCCGTCACTTCAACACCTCGGACCTCTCCCACCACCAGACGGTCAGGACGCATCCGCAGCGCCTGGCGCACCAGGTCGCGCAAGGTCACCCGGCCCGCGCCCTCCTGGTTGGCGGGGCGGGACTCCAGGCGCACCACATGGGGGTGGTCGGGGCGCAGTTCGGCGGAGTCCTCGGCGAGCACGATCCGCTCGTCCGCACCGACGGCGCCCAGCAGGCTGGCGAGGAGGGTCGTCTTGCCCGCCCCGGTACCGCCGCTGATCAGGTACGAGAGACGGGCCTCCACCATGGCCCGCAGGATCCGGTCGCCACCCGGCGGCACGGTCCCGGCTTCCACCAGCTCCGCCAGGGAGAAGGCCCGCGGACGCACCACCCGCAGGGAGAGGCAGGTCGAGCCGACGGAGACCGGTGGCAGCACGGCGTGCATCCGCGTCCCGTCCGGCAACCGCGCGTCCACCCACGGCCTGGCATCGTCCAGCCGCCTGCCCGCGACCGCGGCGAGGCGCTGGGCCAGCCGGCGAACCGCCGCCGCGTCCGGGAAGGTGATCCCCGTCAGCTGAAGCCCGCCGCCCCGGTCCACCCACACCCGGTCGGGTGCGGAGACCAGCACATCGGTCACCTCGGGGTCCGCGAGCAACGGCTCCAGCACGCCGGTTCCGACGAGTTCGCCGCGCATCTCGGCCGCAGCCCCGAGTACCTCCGCATCGCCCAGCAGCCGCCCCTGGGCCCGAAGCGCGGCCGCCACTCCGGCAGGTGTGGGCGCGTCACCGCTACGCGCCAGCCGTTGGCGTACGGCATCCAGCAGCGCATCGGTCATGGCGCGCCTCCCCCGGCCGGAGCCGCCGCGGAACCCCGCTCCCCCACTGCTGCCGCCGCCTGCTCCCAGAACTCCGTGCAGAAGCGGGCGAGCGGCCCGCGGGCGCTGCCGCCCGGTGGCATTCCGGCGTCCTGGGCGGCCAGGAGATCCGGTTCCAGGGGCAGTTCACCGACGAGCGGCAGGCCGATGGCCTGGGCCACCCAGCGCTCGTCCAGACCTGCCGCATACGGTCCCCGAGCCACCACCCGCACGTCGTCCAGCACCATGCGAACCGTGGACGCCACGCGCTTCGCAGCCGCGACCGCCCTCAGCTCGCCCGGCACCACGAGCAGGCCGAGGTCGAGCTGGGCCAGGGCCTCCGCGACACCCTCGTCCACCCGGCGCGGCAGATCGACGACCACCACCCCGCCGAGCCGGCGCGCGGCGGCCAGGACCGCCCGCACGGCCTGCGGGGCGATGGTCGCCTCGTGGTCACGGCCCCAGCTCAGCACCCGCAGTCCGTGGAGCGCGGGCAGGGAGTCCTCCAGCGCCCCGCCCCCGAGGCGACCCTTCGAGTGGGCGAAATCCGGCCATCGCATGCCCTCGGCCCGTTCTCCGCCAAGGAGGACGTCGATGCCTCCGCCCAAGGGATCCGCGTCGATCAGCATCGTCCGCCGCCCGGACCTCGCCGCGCTGACGGCGAGGGCACAGGCCAGCGTCGATGCGCCGGAGCCGCCCCGTCCGCCGATCACCCCGACGGTGAGCGCGGGCCTGCCGACGCCTTCGACCGCGTTGGCGATCTGATCGACGAGCCAGCCCTCCGAATCCGGCAGCCGCAACACGTATTCAGCCCCGATCTCGACCGCCCGCCGCCAGACGTCCGGGTCGTCCTGGTCCCGCCCGACCAGCATCACCCCCCGCCTGCGGGCGGCCCCGCGGCATCGCGCGGCCGCGTCGTCGCCCACCAGGACCATGGGGGCCCGCTCCCAGGCGCCCCGCCGCCCGGGCGGCCCGTGATGAACCTCCGGCTCCGCGCCGG
The DNA here is from genome assembly GCF_040613515.1 of Streptomyces sp. NPDC006261. Taxonomy (NCBI): domain Bacteria; kingdom Bacillati; phylum Actinomycetota; class Actinomycetes; order Kitasatosporales; family Streptomycetaceae; genus Streptomyces; species Streptomyces sp. NPDC006261. The sequence goes on along the minus strand of NZ_JBEXSI010000027.1, from coordinate 98,501 downwards.
CCGCCGCGCAGAGCCGCAGCAGATCATCGAGCAACTCCACGTCTTCCGTCACGATCAGCGGTCCGCCGCGTCGCCCTTCGGCGACCGTCAGCCCTTCTCGCGTGAGGGATCCAGCCACGATCTCCGCCCCCTTCTCACTGCTCCTTCAGTGCGGTTCGCGGCGATCTCGGGCGTTTCCGAGATGCGCGATTCCGCTACCCGCGGACTTCGCGGGAGGAATCAACGTGCAGCACCTCGGAAAAACATGTGGATCTTGCTCGAAAACTGTGGACAACTTCGGCGTTGTGAATATCTCCGTCACCCGAACCGGCGACTTCCGGAGCGCAGCCCCGCTGCTACACACTGTGACGAGACGAGGCTCGCGTCGACGCCTCGCACGTCCGGGCCTCGCAGGGTCCGGAAGGGAGAGAAGCGCTGGTCCCGAACGCCAGAAATGCATCCGGACATGCGACGACCCCCGCCGGGGGGGAGAGCGGGGGTCGTCCCCACGGCCGACTCGGGGGGGGGAGGAGCCGGACCGGGGTTCGCACGGTCGCGAACGATCCGTGACTTCCATGGTGTACCCGAGGGCCCTCTCAGGCAAACCCACGCACCGGATTTTACGCCGAATGGCGGCCCCCTATGCTCAGCCTTGTGGAAAACTGCTTCTCGCCGCGCACAGCAGCCTTCTTTGACCTGGACAAGACGGTCATCGCGAAGTCTTCGACGCTGACCTTCAGCAAGTCCTTCTACCAAGGCGGACTGATCAACCGCCGTGACGTACTGCGCACCGCGTACACACAGTTCGTGTTCCTGGCCGGTGGCGCCGATCACGAGCAGATGGAGAAGATGCGTGCCTACCTCTCCGCCCTCTGCAAAGGGTGGAACGTCCAGCAGGTCAAGGAGATCGTCGCCGAGACCCTGCACGACCTGATCGACCCGATCATCTACGACGAGGCGGCCACCCTCATCGAGGAACATCACACGGCCGGCCGCGACGTGGTCATCGTCTCGACCTCCGGCGCGGAGGTCGTCGAACCGATCGGCGAACTGCTGGGCGCCGACCGTGTCGTCGCCACGCGCATGGTCGTCGGTGACGACGGCTGCTTCACGGGAGAGATCGAGTACTACGCCTACGGACCGACCAAGGCCGAGGCGGTGAGGGCGCTAGCCGTCTCGGAGGGGTACGACCTTTCGCGCTGCTACGCCTACAGCGACTCGGCGACCGACGTGCCGATGCTGGAAGCGGTCGGCCACCCGCACGCCGTCAACCCCGATCGCGCGCTGCGCCGCGAAGCGACCCTTCGCGAGTGGCCGATTCTCGTCTTCAATCGCCCGGTCCGGCTGAAGCAACGACTCCCCGACTTCTCCATGCCGCCGCGCCCGGCACTCGTGGCGGCCGCCGCGGTCGGCGCCGCAGCCATCACCGCGGGGCTCGTCTGGTACGCCAGCCGTCGGCGCGCCGCAGGGACGGCGCTGCCAGGCTGAGGCGATCCGCGACCAGGGGGAACGGGGCAGCCCCCTAGGCACCGACCCATGGGCGCCACCGTCCGGTTCGCCCTTGATTGAACCTAAAAGTAAAGAAGTGCGGTCAGGGCTTTCCCTTCCACCGGTCCTGGAGTACAAAGGATGCAACGGCCCGCGAGACCAAGGACATCCGTGAGGATGACCTGTAACGCAGTGATGGCCCCACGGACCGAGCACGAAGGCCGAGCACCCACGCGACGTCGACCCGTCGATTACGGGCCAGCCGCACCAGGTGACGGGCAAAGCACCCGACCTGATGGGCAATTTACGAGGACGCTTGGTAACTGGGCGGACGTGCCAGCGGCGGTACCGCATTTCGGTACCGCCGCAACCTTTTCCCCGGGCCGATTCCTGCTCGTCCGGACCGTCCCGATCCGTCCGCCAGGGCCTGCCCTCCCCCGCCACCCAGGAGCTGCCGCCCGAGCGTCGGCCCCGCCGCCCTCGCGCCGCCTACGCCGCGCCGCGCTGCAGGGCCTCGCAGACCGCCGTCGACTCGCGTACCCCCAGCTCCACCGAGCGCCCGCAGTGCGCGATCCACGCGGCCAGGCCTGCCGGGGTCCCCGTCGTAAAACCCCCGAACGCCGCGAGGTACGCAGCCCGCCCCTGTTCCGCATGGCCCACCTCGGCGGGGCAGATGGACTTCGGGTCCAGCCCGCTGCCGATCAGCACGATGCGCTCGGCGGTCCGCGCCACCAGGCCGTTGTGCGAGCCGAAGGGGCGCAGCGCCAGCAGTTCACCATGGACCACCGCGGCCGTCACCAGGGCGGGAGCCGCGGTGCCCGCGATGATCAACTGTGACAGCCCTTCGAGCCGTCCGGCCACCTCGTCGGCGCCGGGGAGCGGCGCCTCGATCAGCGGTTCGTCGACAGGTTCTCCAGCCAGCCGCGGGCGGCCGACCGCGTCATCGGGCGCGGCCCCACCGGCCGCCACCAGGTGCAGCCGGGCCAGCACCCGCAGCGGCGACTGCCGCCAGATGGAGAGCAGTTGCCCGGCCTCCGCAGTGAGCCTCAGCGCGGCTCCGACCGTGCGCGCCTCGTCCTCACCGCTGAAGTCGGTGCGCCGACGCACCTCCTCCAGGTTCCAGTCCGCACCGGCGAGCGCCGCCGACCCCCTGGAGCCCCGCAGCGCGGCCTCGGCCGTGACCTCGTTGCTGCGGCGGCGCATGACGCGGTGACCGTAGACCCGGTCGACGGCCTTGCGGACGGAGTCCACGGCATCGGGCACTCCGGGCAGGGAGCCAAGCGTGGCGAGCGGGTCTGAGGCAGTCGTACTCATAAGGAGCGAGGCTACGCGCCCCCTGCACCCGGACCGCCCTCAAGTGGCCATCTTCACGAACATCGACAGCGCAGCGCGATCGACCAGCTACCCTAGGTGAACATGAAGATCGCTTTCGTCGGGAAGGGCGGCAGCGGTAAGACCACGCTGTCCTCGCTCTTCATCCGCCACCTCGCCGCCAATGAAGCCCACGTCATCGCCGTCGACGCCGACATCAATCAGCATCTGGGGGCCGCCCTCGGCCTCGACGAGGCGGAGGCGGCCGCGCTGCCCGCCATGGGTGCGCACCTCCCCCTCATCAAGGATTATCTGCGCGGCACCAACCCCCGGATCGCCTCCGCCGAGACGATGATCAAGACGACTCCGCCCGGCGAGGGCTCACAGTTGCTGCGGGTCTGCGAGGACAACCCGATCTTCGACGCCTGTGCGCGTACGGTCCGGCTCGACGACGGGGACATCCGGCTGATGGCCACCGGCCCGTTCACGGAGTCCGACCTCGGAGTGGCCTGCTACCACTCCAAGGTCGGGGCCGTCGAGCTCTGCCTCAACCACCTGGCCGACGGACCGGACGAGTACGTCGTGGTGGACATGACCGCCGGGTCGGACTCGTTCGCTTCGGGGATGTTCACGCGCTTCGACATGACGTTCCTGGTCGCGGAGCCGACCCGCAAGGGGGTGTCGGTGTACCGCCAGTACAAGGAGTACGCACGGGACTTCGGTGTCGCCCTGAAGGTCGTCGGCAACAAGGTGCAGGGCCAGGAGGACCTGGACTTCCTGCGTGCGGAGGTCGGCGACGACCTGCTGATCGGGGTGGGTTACTCCGACTGGGTACGGTCCATGGAGAAGGGGCGGCCGTCCCGGTTCGAGCTGCTGGAGGCGGACAACCGGATGGCCCTGCAGGTTCTCCAGGACGCCGCCGAGGACTCGTACGAGTTGCGCGACTGGGAGCGCTACACCCGGCAGATGGTGCACTTCCACCTGAAGAACGCGGAGAGCTGGGGCAACGAGAAGACGGGCGCCGATCTGGCCGCCCAGGTCGACCCTTCCTTCGTGCTCGGTGAGCGGCGGGCCGGAGCGGGCGTCCCGGCACCCGCCTGAGCCGCCGATCCCGTACCCGGCCACGCGAAGCGCCGCGATCCCGCCGCACGCCTCGTCACCCCGGCCACGTTCGACCAGGGTGACGGGAGGGGCCCTCAGTGCCTGTCCGCGCTCCGGGCCGCCGGCTCGTCGGCCTCCGGGCCTGCCGCCTTGTCCTTCCCGGCCTTCGGGGCAGCCGCGGCCTGGGCGCCGAGGTAGGTCTTCCACCCCTCCTTGGGCGCCTCACCGACGCCGAGCGTGGCGAGCTTGGCCAACGCCTGCGGGTCCTGCGCGTCCAGCCAGTCCACCAGCTGCCGGAAGGAGACGCAGCGGACCTCTTCCTTGGTGCACACCTTCGCGATGGTCTCCTCGATGGCGCGCATGTAGGTGCCACCGTTCCAGGACTCGAAGTGGTTACCGATGATCAGCGGCGCCCGGTTCCCGTCGTACGAGCGGTCGAAGGCCTGGAGCAGGCCGTCGCGCATCTGGTTGCCCCAGTAGGTGTGCTGGGAGGGGTCACCCTGGGTCTTCGTACCGGACTGGTTGACCATGAAGTTGTAGTCCATGGAGAGGGTCTCGAAGGCGCGGCCGGGCATCGGGACGAGTTGGAGCGGGATGTCCCAGACGCCGCCCTTCTTCTTGGGCCAGACCTGGTTGCCGACGCCGCTGGAGTCATAGCGGAAGCCCATGTTCCGGGCTGCGGCGACCATGTTCTTCTGCCCTTCGAGGCAGGGGGTGCGGGCGCCGATCAGCTCCTGGTCGTAGTCGAAGGGAAGCGGAGCCTCACCCTTCAGCTCCGGAGCGTTGGTCTTCCAGTTCTTGACGAAAGCTTTCGCCTGATTGATCTCGCTCTTCCACTCCTCGACGGACCAGGTGCCCACACCGCCGTCCGGGCCGCAGAAGTGGCCGTTGAAGTGGGTGCCGATCTCATTGCCGTCCTTCCAGGCGGCGCGCACTTCGGCGAGGGTGTTGCGAATGCCCTCGGTGTCGTTGAAGCCGATGTCGGAACGGCCCGGCGAGTGCTGCGGCGGAGCGTAGAGGGATCGTTTCTCCTCAGGCAGCAGATACACACCGCTGAGGAAGTACGTCATGTTGGCGTTGTACTTCTTGGCGACGCCGCGGAAGTGCGAGAAGAGCTTCTGGCTGTCCTCGCCGGCACCGTCCCAGGAGAACACCACGAACTGCGGGGGCTTCTGACCCGGCGCCAGGCGCTGGGCGGTCGGCATCTTCGGCTGGGCACCGGTGAAGGCGGTGGAGCCGTCCCCGATGAGCTTGACGGCGTTCTTCGGGACGGCCTCCGGGGCGTTCTCCTTCGCGCCGTGGGCACCCTTCTCGGCGCCCGCACCCGTTCCGCCGGGCTCGGAACCCCCGGAGCCCGCACCGGAACAGCCCGCGAGTACGGCGACCAGCGCCGCGGTCATGACGCCCGAGGCGATCCTCTTCGTGGCGGCCATCATCCGCCCACCCTCTTCCTTGCAGGTCATTTGCATTGCATGCCGACACGGCGTGGCCAAACTCGCATGCAGCCCTGCGGGAAGGAGAGCGACAGGCCGAATGAAAAGCTGCCTATTCACTTGAATGGGTGACGCACTGACCTAAATGCCGTGAATGCCAGACGCTCAGCTTTACTCTCCATTACCATTCTTTTTACTGAGAGTTGAAAAGACGCGCCGCGGCACACCGAGACTCACGGCCGCGTCCCTCATTGCCCTGGCGCCCGCGCTACCTCCGGAGGAGACGGGAACATGTCTGCCTGCGCCCCCACTCGTCATGCCCCCCACCCGCCGTCCGCGCCACCGCCGCGCCCCGGGCAGGAATAGCCCCCACGCTCGCCCCGGTGGTGATTGCGACGACTGTGGCGGCGCCCGGCATCGCCCGGGTCGGCCTGCCGTCCTGCCGGTCGCATCGCCCGGGTCGACCTGCTGTCCTGGCGTTCGCACACCCTGCCGGACCTGCCCCAAGGCCCCGTTCCCGCCCCGGCCACCGCGGTGTTCACCTGCACCGGCTGGGCCGTACGAAGATCCCCGTGACCGAGCAGGGCGGCGCCATGTGGAGACAGTGCACGGCCAGTTGACCCTTCTCGCCGTGCCGCGGATCGCCCGTGACCTCGGGCAGCTGCCGCCGGGCGCCGACGCGACCGTCGAGCTGGACGGCTTCTTCATGGACCACGTCGCGTACGAGGCGATCCGGACCCGGCGCGGCGCCCAGCTCACCCAGGGCGGCCGAATCGCCTTCACCGGCCGGTCCGGCAGCCGCATCGCCGAGCCCGCCACCGCGGCCGACTCCCGCTGCCGCCCCTGGACCCCTTGGCGCAACCACCACTGCCACGACCACCCCATGAGCCCGCAAACGCGACGAACGATCTCGGCACCACCGACACGCTCGGCCGGCTCCCCGCCGACGAGGTCGAGCAGCTCTGCCTCACCAACGGGGTCCAGCAGTTGGAGCACCTGCGGCCTCACGAGGCGGTGGCCCGGCGGCTCGCCGAGGGGACGCTCCAGTTGCACGGCCTGTGCTTCCACGTCGACGAGGCGCGGGCGTGTCTGCTGACCGAGGAGTCCAGCTCCGGTAAGGGCTCCGACGGGGTCTTCGACCGGGTCGGCACGGGAGAGCTGGAGCGCACCGGCGTGTGAGCCGGCGCGGCACCCGCGACTGAACCGGACAGCCCGCGGGTCCGTGAGACCTGATGACCCCGCTCCACGCCGTACGGCAGGAAGAGCAGCGCCAGAACCGACAGACCGACTTTGCGCCACACATCGTGAACACGCGTCGTAAAGCCGCCCTGACCAGTGGAGCGGGATCATGCTTCCATACACGAAGACACAGGTCTAAACCAATTCCCGGCAGACACTTGTCACCTGGCCTCGCGCCTGATGAGCTATGCCCCGGGACACAACGGACACCCTGGGACTGGGAGAAGTCGTGAGCAACGAGAGCCTGGCCAACCTGCTTCGGGAAGAGCGGAAGTTCGCTCCGCCTGCCGAGCTGGCCGCCAACGCCAACGTCACCGCAGAGGCGTACGAGCAGGCCGAGGCGGACCGGCTGGGCTTCTGGGCCGAGCAGGCCCGCCGCCTGACGTGGGCCACCGAGCCGACCGAGACCCTCGACTGGAGCAATCCGCCCTTCGCGAAGTGGTTCGCGGACGGCAAGCTGAACGTCGCGTACAACTGCGTGGACAGGCACGTCGAGGCCGGCAACGGCGACCGGGTCGCCATCCACTTCGAGGGCGAGCCCGGCGACAGCCGCGCCATCACCTACGCCGAGCTGAAAGAAGAGGTCTCCCGCGCCGCCAACGCCCTGACCGAGCTCGGCGTCGGCAAGGGTGACCGGGTCGCCGTCTACCTGCCGATGATCCCCGAGGCCGCCGTCGCGATGCTGGCCTGCGCCCGCATCGGCGCCACGCACTCGGTGGTCTTCGGCGGCTTCTCCGCCGACGCCATCGCCACCCGCATCCAGGACGCGGACGCCAAGGTCGTCATCACCGCCGACGGCGGCTACCGCCGCGGCAAGCCCTCCGCGCTCAAACCCGCCGTCGACGACGCCGTCTCCCGTATCAAGAGCGTCGAACACGTCCTCGTGGTCCGCCGCACCGGTCAGGACACCGCCTGGACCGAGGGCCGCGACGTCTGGTGGCACGAGATCACCGCTCGGCAGTCCGCAGAGCACACCCCCGAGGCCTTCGACGCCGAGCAGCCCCTCTTCATCCTCTACACCTCGGGCACCACGGGTAAGCCGAAGGGCATCCTGCACACCTCCGGCGGCTACCTCACCCAGGCGGCCTACACCCACCACGCCGTCTTCGACCTCAAGCCCGAGACCGACGTCTACTGGTGCACCGCCGACGTCGGCTGGGTCACCGGCCACTCCTACATCGTCTACGGACCGCTGGCCAACGGCGCGACCCAGGTCATGTACGAGGGCACCCCGGACACCCCTCACCAGGGCCGGTTCTGGGAGATCGTGCAGAAGTACGGCGTCACGATCCTCTACACGGCCCCCACCGCGATCCGCACGTTCATGAAGTGGGGTGACGACATCCCCGCCAAGTTCGACCTGAGCAGCCTCCGCGTCCTCGGTTCGGTCGGTGAGCCGATCAACCCCGAGGCATGGATGTGGTACCGCAAGCACATCGGCGCCGACAAGTGCCCGATCGTGGACACCTGGTGGCAGACCGAGACCGGCGCGATGATGATTTCGCCGCTGCCCGGCGTCACCGAGACCAAGCCGGGATCCGCCCAGCGCGCCCTGCCGGGCATCGCCGCCACGGTCGTCGACGACGACGCCAACGAGGTGCCGGACGGCGGGGGCGGCTACCTCGTCCTCACCGAGCCGTGGCCCTCCATGCTCCGCACCATCTGGGGCGACGACCAGCGGTTCCTCGACACCTACTGGTCACGCTTCGAGGGCAAGTACTTCGCGGGCGACGGCGCCAAGAAGGACGAGGACGGCGACGTCTGGCTGCTCGGCCGGGTCGACGACGTCATGCTCGTCTCCGGGCACAACATCTCCACCACCGAGGTCGAGTCCGCCCTCGTCTCCCACCCGGCGGTCGCCGAGGCCGCCGTGGTCGGGGCGAACGACGAGACGACCGGCCAGGCCATCGTCGCCTTCGTGATCCTGCGCGGTACGGCCACCACCTCCGACGAGCTGGTCGCGGAGCTGCGCAACCACGTCGGCACGACGCTCGGCCCGATCGCCAAGCCCAAGCGCGTCCTGCCGGTCGCCGAGCTGCCCAAGACCCGCTCCGGCAAGATCATGCGCCGCCTGCTGCGCGACGTCGCCGAGAACCGCGAGCTGGGCGACGTCACCACGCTCACCGACTCCTCCGTGATGGACCTGATCACCACCCAGCTGCCCTCCTCGTCCTCCGAGGACTGAGGAACACCTCCTGTGACGGTGCCGATGGGCGCCCGGCGACATGCCGGGCGCCCATCGGCGTCTACGGGGATGATCAACGGGTAGGGGTTGAAGCACCCCAGGTAGAGTGGGCACTTCCAGTCATAACTTCACATAGATCTCCACAGGGGCGCCGGGAAGTCTGGTCGGCACGTGTCATTACTCATGCCATTTTCGCCGTACACATCCGGAGGACTCTCTCGTGGCCCCGCCCACCCCCACCCCCTCGCCTTCCCCGCCCGACCGCACCCTCCTGGGACGGCTCCCGCTACCGGAGCGGAGTTACGTCGCCGAAGCACTGCGCACCGAGACCGTGGGGGGTGTGCTCCTCCTGATCGCGGCCGTCGCGGCACTCATCTGGGCGAACACCTTCGGCGGCTCGTACGACTCCGTGAGCCACTTCCACTTCGGTCCCGGCTTTCTCGGCCTGGACCTTTCTGTGGCGCACTGGGCGGCCGACGGACTGCTTGCCGTGTTCTTCTTCGTCGCTGGCGTCGAGCTCAAGCGAGAACTGGTCGCCGGCGAGCTCCGTGACCCCAAGGCCGCCGCCCTGCCGGTGGTAGCAGCCCTGTGCGGCATGGCGGTGCCCGCCCTCGTCTACACACTCACCGTGGTCGTCGGTGGTGGCTCCCTTGCCGGCTGGGCCGTGCCGACCGCAACGGACATCGCCTTCGCACTCGCCGTCCTCGCGGTGATCGGTGCCTCGCTGCCGTCCGCGCTGCGGGCTTTCCTGCTCACCCTGGCGGTCGTCGACGACCTCTTCGCCATCCTGATCATCGCGGTCTTCTTCACGTCGGACCTGAACTTCCTGGCTCTCGGTGGGGCTGTCGTCGGCCTGGTCGCCTTCTACCTGCTGCTCCGCTTCGAGGTCCGGGGCTGGTACGTGTACATCCCCCTGGCCCTGACGATCTGGGGCCTGATGTACAACAGCGGCGTCCACGCCACCATCGCCGGTGTCGCCATGGGCCTGATGCTGCGCTGCAGCCGCCGCGAGGGCGAAGCCCACTCTCCTGGAGAGCACATCGAGCACCTGGTGCGCCCGGTGTCGGCCGGCATCGCCGTCCCGCTCTTCGCTCTGTTCGCAGCCGGAGTGACCATGAGCGGTGAGGCTCTGGCGGGCGTCTTCACCCGGCCCGAGACCCTCGGTGTCGTCCTCGGGCTGGTCCTCGGCAAGACCTTCGGCATCTTCGGCGGTACGTATCTCGCGGCCCGCTTCACCAAGGCGGAGCTGAACAAGGACCTGGCCTGGGCGGACGTCCTCGCACTCGCCTCCCTGGCGGGCATCGGTTTCACCGTCTCCCTCCTCATCGGCGAGCTCGCCTTCTCGGACGATGCGGAGATGACCAACGAGATCAAGGCTGCTGTCCTGGTCGGCTCGCTGGTCGCGGCCCTGCTCGCCTGCGTGCTGCTCAGGATGCGCGTACGCCGGTACCGCGCCCTCTTCGACGCCGAGGAGCTGGACGAGGACGGGTCCGGGGTCCCCGATGTCTATGAACAGGAAGATCCGGGGTACCACCTGCGGATGGCCGCGATACACGAGGAGAAGGCGGCCAAACACCGCCGCCAAGCCGAAGAGGCGGGTGCAGCGCGCAACATGCCGGACAGTCCGGCATGATCTGACATCGGATGTGTCGAAGACGGAGAGGGAGTCAGGGATGAGCGATCCCGGCAACTACGTGGGCAGCGCGGACCGCAGCATCGGGCAGCTGGTCGCCTCGGCGACGGCCGAGATGTCCGCGCTGGTGCACGACGAGATCGCCCTGGCGAAGGCTGAGGTCCGCCAGGACGTCAAGCGCGGGGTGATCGGCAGTGTCGCGTTCATCGTGGCGGGCGTGCTGCTCCTGTTCACGATGCCGATGCTGAGCTTCGCCGCCGCGTACGGCATCCACAATCTGGGCCTCGGCCTGGCCTGGTCGTTCCTGATCGTGGCCGGCGGGTTCATCCTTCTGGCGGCACTGCTCGGGCTGGTCGGCTGGCTGAAGTTCAAGAAGGTCAAGCCGCCGGAGAAGTCCATCGCCTCCGCCAAGCAGACCGCCGCCGTCCTGCAGAAGGCGAAGCCCCACCCGCGCCCGGCCATCGAGGCCGACGCGATCCTCAAGCGCTCCGGCTCCAGCCTCGCCGCGGGTACGGACGTCGAGAGCCTCCCCGGTAAGGACAAGGCCTCCGCTGTGGCACGCTCCTCCACATGACGGTTTCCGATTCCAGCGCATCCGGCCCTGCCGGGTCGGCGAGCCCGCAGGGTTCGGCCGGCCCGGCGGGCTCATCGACAAGCCCGGTCGGCGCCGGAGGCCCCGTACGGCTCGACGGCCCCTGGATCCACCGTGACGTGGCGGCCAACGGGGCACGGTTCCACATCGCCGAGATGGGCGAGGGGCCGCTGGTCCTCCTGCTGCACGGGTTCCCGCAGTTCTGGTGGACCTGGCGCCACCAGCTGCCCGCGCTCGCCGATGCGGGCTTCCGGGCCGTCGCGATGGACCTGCGCGGGGTGGGCGGCAGCGACCGGACGCCGCGCGGTTACGACCCCGCCAACCTGGCGCTCGACGTCACCGGGGTGATCCGCTCCCTCGGTGAGCCGGACGCGGCCCTGGTGGGCCATGACCTGGGCGGCTACCTCGCCTGGACGGCCGCCGTGATGCGGCCCAAGCTGGTGCGCCGGCTCGCCGTCTCGTCCATGCCCCACCCGCGCCGCTGGCGCTCCTCGATGCTGTCCGACTTCGCGCAGTCGCGGGCGGGCTCCTACATCTGGGGCTTCCAGCGCCCCTGGCTGCCGGAGCGTCAGCTCCTCGCGGACGACGCCGCCCTGGTGGGCCGGCTGGTCCAGGACTGGGCCGGGCCGCGTACCCCGGAGTTCCCCGACGAGGAGACCCTGGCCGTCTACCGGCGGGCCATGCGCATCCCCTCGACGGCGCACTGCTCGATCGAGCCGTACCGCTGGATGGTCCGGTCGATGGCCCGTCCGGACGGGGTCCAGTTCAACCGGCGGATGAAGTGGCCCGTGCGCGTACCCACCCTGCACCTGCACGGATCACTCGATCCGGCGGTCCGCACCCGGAGTTCGGCGGGGTCCGGCGAGTACGTCGAGGCACCCTACCGGTGGCGACTTTTCGACGGTGTCGGTCACTTCCCCCACGAGGAGGATCCGATCGCCTTCTCCACCGAACTCATCAACTGGCTCAAGGATCCTGAGCCCGACCGGTAGCCGAGCACCCGCCAGGGGCACAGCCGTGCGACGAACAGCCACTTGCCTGCCGCATAAGCCAATTGGCTGACTCGCGCACGATTACCGACCTTGGGACACGGGCAGACGTCGGGGTATGGGCTGGACGCACGACTTCACTGACGAAGCACGCAACCGCCGCTCCACCGCGACCGCGGGTGCGAGCACTCATGAGGGGGGCGGCCCCCTGGGCCGGGTGCACGATGTGCAGGACCTTCATCATCACCGGCTCGGAAATCACCGCCTCGGGATCTCGCGCATCCTCCGCCGTCGGGCCCGCTGGGTCTCGGCGCGGCTGCGCCACCCCCGTGGCTGATCTCTCCGGTATCCCCTGACAACCCCACCCCCGCCGATCCGCATGCGCCGACCGGCGGGGGTTCTTCAGGGCCTTGACCGCCTCACAGGGCACAGCCCTGGCTGTCGACCTGCTGGTTGGCCGTGCGGCCGATCTCGATGTCCTCGCGGATCTCGTCGGCCGTCAGCGCGTACCCGGTGTCCGGGTCGTCGAGCGACTTGGCGAACACCACTCCGTACACCTTTCCGTCCGGAGTGAGCAGCGGGCCGCCCGAGTTGCCCTGGCGCACGGTCGCGTAGAGGGAGTAGACGTCGCGCAGGACGGTGCCCCGCTGGTAGATGTCGGGGCCGTTGGCGTCGATTCGGGCGCGGACCCGGGCGGACCGTACGTCGTAGGCGCCGTTCTCCGGGAAGCCGGCGACGATCGCGCTGTCGCCGCTCTGCGCGTCGTCGTTCGTGCCGGTGAACTCCAGCGGCGCGGCCCGGAGGTCGGGCACGTCCAGCACCGCGATGTCGCGCTGCCAGTCGTAGAGGACCACCTTGGCGTCGTAGAGCCGGCCCTCGCCGCCGATCTGGACGGTCGGCTCGCTGACGCCGCCCACAACGTGGGCGTTGGTCATCACACGGCGGTCGGAGAAGACGAAGCCCGTGCCTTCGAGGACCTTGCCGCAGCTCGGGGCCGTACCCACGACCTTGACGATCGACTTCTTGGCACGGGCGGCCACCGGGCTGCCCACCAGTGCCGGGTCCGGGGGCTTGACCTCGGTGATCGGCTCGTTGGCGAAGGGGCTGAAGACCTGCGGGAAGCCGTTCTGCGCGAGGACGGAGGAGAAGTCCCGGAACCAGGGCGGCGCCTGTTGGGGCATCACCCGGGAGATCCCGAGCAGGACCGAGGAGTTGCGGACCTCCTTGCCGAGGGTCGGCAGCGAGGTGCGGGCCAGCGGCAGGGCGATCAGCCAGGCGACCAGCAGCATGGCCACCACGTTGACCAGGGCGCCGCCGGTGGCGTCCAGGGCACGGGCCGGTGACCAGGTGATGTACCTGCGGAGCTTGTTGCCCAGGTGGGTGGTGAAGGCCTGCCCGATCGAGGCGCAGACGATGACGACGACGACCGCGCCGATGGCGGTCGCCGTGGAGACCTCCGCCCCCTCGGTCACCCGGTCCCAGATGATCGGCAGCAGATAGACGGCGACGAGACCGCCCCCGAGGAAGCCGATCACCGACAGGATGCCGACGACGAAACCCTGTCGATAGCCGATGACCGCGAACCATACGGCGGCGAGCAGCAGCAGGATGTCCAGCACGTTCACCGTCAATAGCCTCGCAGTTTCGTCACCTGGCCCGTCGGGGGTGACGGGGTCCGGGCCGGGCCCGGTACAGCGCAGCAGGACAGCCAGCGTGTCATGTGCGCCAGTCGAGCGGCACCTGTCTCTCCTGGTCCCACGGGCGTTCCCAGCCCGCGAAGTGCAGGATCCGGTCGATCACTCCGGCCGTGAATCCCCAGACCAGGGCCGATTCGACCAGGAAGGCAGGGCCGCTGTGGCCGCTCGGATGTACGGCCGTGGCCCGGTTGGCCGGGTCCGTGAGATCCGCCACGGGAACGGTGAAGACCCGGGCCGTCTCGGCCGGATCGACCACCCCGACCGGGCTGGGCGCGCGCCACCAGCCGAGCACGGGCGTCACGACGAAGCTGCTGACGGGGATGTACAGCCGGGGCAGCACGCCGAAGAGCTGGACGCCCCGGGGATCGAGGCCGGTCTCCTCCTCGGCCTCGCGCAACGCGGCACGCAGCGGCCCGGTGGTGGCCTGGTCGCCGTCGTCGGGGTCGAGGGAGCCGCCGGGGAAGGACGGCTGGCCGGGGTGGGAGCGCAGGGTGCCGGCGCGCTCCATCAGCAGCAGCTCGGGGCCGCGCGCGCCTTCGCCGAAGAGGATCAGGACGGCGGACTGCCTGCCCGCCCCGCTCTCGGGCGGCAGGAAGCGGCTCAGCTGCTGCGGGCGGACGCTGCGGGCGGCCTGGGCCACGGGGTCGAGCCAGGCGGGCAGGCCCGCGGTGGTCACGTCGACCGCCGCGCGGTCGAGCGCCGCACGGGTGTCCGCGTCTGCGTCCGTGTGCGTGTCCGTGTGCGTCATCGGCACCCCCTGGTTCCCCTGGTTTCACAACGCCTGTCGTCGGCCATTTCGTTCCGAGTCATTTCGTGGTTCGTCGGGAGGGTGCTCGGTGCGGCACTCCCTCATACGGCTCCCAGGGCGGGCGCCGGCTTGCCCGGGAAGTCGGGGGGCGGGCTGAGCCGCTGGCCCGGATAACCGCCCATCTCGTACTTCAGCAGCTTCACGGCTTTTTCGGGATCGGTCTCCCCCTCACCGTACGAAGGGCAGAGAGGGGCGATGGGGCAGGCGCCGCAGGCCGGTTTCCGGGCGTGGCAGATGCGGCGGCCGTGGAAGATCACCCGATGGGACAGCATCGTCCACTCGCTCTTCGGGAAGATGTCGGCGATCACCGCCTCGACCTTCACCGGGTCCTCCTCGTCCGTCCACTTCCAGCGCCGGACCAGGCGGCCGAAGTGCGTGTCCACAGTGATGCCGGGGACCCCGAAGGCGTTGCCCAGCACCACGTTGGCGGTCTTGCGGCCGACGCCGGGCAGCTTGACCAGGTCCTCCAGCCGGCCGGGGACCTCGCCACCGAAGTCGTCCCTCAGGGCTGCGGCGAGGCCGAGGAGCGACTTGGTCTTGGCCCGGAAGAATCCGGTCGGCCGGATCAGCTCCTCCATCTCCTCCGGGACGGCCGCCGCCATGTCCTCGGGCGTCGGGTAGGCGGCGAAGAGCGCGGGGGTGGTCTGGTTGACCCTCAGGTCGGTGGTCTGGGCGGAAAGGACCGTGGCGACGAGCAGCTCGAAGGGGTTGCGGAAGTCCAGCTCGGGGTGGGCATACGGATAGACCTCGGCGAGCTCCCGGTTGATGCGGCGGGCGCGGCGGACCAGCGCGAGGTGCGATTCACCCTTGGGGATCTTGGGCGCCTTGGGCGCCTTGAGGGTTTTCGACGCCGTGGACGTCCTGGACGCTGTGGTCGCCTTCGAGGCCTTGGGCGGTGTCGTTCCGGACTCTGACGATGTCACTGAGGACCTCCTGGCCGACTTCGAGGCCGGCTTCCCCGGCCCTCCAGGGAGCCATTTGCGGCACTCTCCGGGCGAATCGGGGAGTGTTCGCCCACAGCGGAATCACGCCTCCCCGACACCCCATCAGCCCCCTCGGCCCGTGTACTCCCCGGCATTCTGGACACCCGGCCAGCCTAGAGCCAGCCACTGACAACCGCCCCGGTCACCACGTATCCACCCCCGATCGGCCCCCTGCCGTAGGGACCGGCACGCCCGTGCGTCAAACTGGTTTGTGATTGATCGCACTGTTTTACCGTCCGGCATGATGGGGACCACGGTTCCCTGAACAGGCCGACAAGGAGAGAACTCGTGGACGACGTTCTGCGGCGCGCCCCGCTTTTCGCGGCGCTCGATGATGAGCAGGCCGCGGAGCTCCGCGCCTCGATGAGTGAGGTGACCCTCGCGCGCGGCGACGCGCTTTTCCACGAGGGCGACCAGGGTGACCGCCTGTACGTGGTCACCGAGGGCAAGGTGAAGCTCCACCGCACCTCGCCCGACGGGCGCGAGAACATGCTGGCAGTGCTCGGTCCCGGCGAGCTGATCGGTGAGCTTTCGCTCTTCGACCCCGGCCCGCGTACGGCGACCGCCTCCGCGCTGACCGAGGTCAAGCTCCTCGGCCTCGGCCACGGCGACCTGCAGCCCTGGCTCAACGCCCGGCCCGAGGTCGCCACCGCGCTGCTGCGAGCGGTCGCCCGGCGCCTGCGCAAGACCAACGACCAGATGTCCGACCTGGTCTTCTCCGATGTGCCGGGCCGCGTCGCCCGCGCCCTCCTGGACCTGTCACGCCGCTTCGGCGTCCAGTCGGAGGAAGGCATCCACGTCGTGCACGACCTCACCCAGGAGGAGCTGGCCCAGCTGGTCGGCGCCTCCCGCGAGACGGTCAACAAGGCCCTCGCGGACTTCGCGGGTCGCGGCTGGCTGCGCCTGGAGGCCCGCGCGGTCATCCTGCTGGACGTGGAGCGGCTGGCGAAGCGCTCGCGCTGACCGGGTGATGTGACCTGACGTGAGGGGCCCCGCGCCGACCGGAGTACGTCCGGCCGGCGCGGGGCCCTTCGTTCACGCGGCTCCCTGTAGGTTTCACGCGGGCGGCCTCAGATGAGCCCGTGCCCCGCGAGGTACTCCAGCTGGGCCCGTACCGACAGCTCCGCGGCCGGCCACAGGGAGCGGTCCACGTCGGCGTACACCCGGGCCACCACCTCCGACGGCGTACGGTGCCCCGCCTCCACCGCCGTCTCGACCTGGGCCAGCCGGTGAGCGCGGTGGGCCAGGTAGAACTCCACGGCCCCCTGCGCGTCCTCCAGGACCGGCCCGTGGCCCGGCAGCACCGTGTGCACGCCGTCGTCGACCGTCAGCGAGCGCAGCCGCCGCAGCGTGTCCAGGTAGTCGCCGAGCCGCCCGTCCGGGTGCGCGACCACCGTCGTACCGCGGCCGAGGATCGTGTCGCCCGTCAGCACGGCGCGGTCGGCGGGCAGATGGAACGAGAGCGAGTCGGCGGTGTGGCCCGGCGTCGGGACCACGCGCAGCTCCAGACCGCCGGTGGTGATCACATCGCCCGCCCCCAGGCCCTCGTCCCCCAGCCGCAGGGCCAGGTCCAGCGCCCGTACCTTCGTGCGCGTCAGCTCGGCGAACCGCCCCGCGCCCTCCGCGTGATCGGGGTGGCCGTGCGTGAGCAGAGTAAGGGCCACGCGGCGCCCGGACCGCTCTACCGCGTCGATCACGGCCCTCAGGTGTACGTCGTCGAGCGGCCCGGGGTCGATGACGACCGCGAGATCGGAGCCCGGCTCGGCGACGATCCAGGTGTTCGTGCCGTCGAGCGTCATCGCGGACGGGTTCGGCGCGAGGACGTTGACCGTACGGGCGGTCGCGGGCCCGGAGGCCACGGTCCCGCGCGGCTGTCCCGGGAGCGCGGCTGCGTCGCTCATTCCGCACCGCCGCTCTCGCCGGCCGTGGGTACGTGCTTGGTGAACTCGTCGTGTCCCGGCCAGCTCAGCACCAGCTCATCCCCCTCCAGGCGGGCCTGCGCGAGCACGGGAGTCATGTCCTGGACGTCCGCCGCCCCGAGCGCCTCGGCGGCCGTCCTGAACGGCGTCAGGGCCCGCAGCGTCGACACGGTGGGCGGCATCATCAGCAGCTCGCCCAGGTCGTAGCGGCGGGCCGCCTCGGCCGGGGCGATCCACACCGTACGGTCCGCCTCGGTGGACACGGCCCGGGTGCGCTGCCCCTCGGGGAGCGCGGCGACGAAGAACCAGGTGTCGTACCGCCTCGGTTCGAACTCCGGGGTGATCCAGCGTGCCCAGGCGCCCAGCAGGTCCGAGCGGAGCAGCAGTCCGCGCCGGTCCAGGAACTCCGCGAAGGACAGATCGCGGGCGACCAGCGCCTCACGGTCGGCCTCCCAGTCGGCCCCGGTCGTGTCGCTGACCACCGTCCCGGCGGTCTCCCCGGCGAGCAGGACGCCCGCCTCCTCGAAGGTCTCCCGGACCGCCGCACAGACGACGGCCTGCGCCTCGGTGACCGTCGCCACGCCGAGCCGGGCTGCCCAGTGCTCCAGCGAGGGCCCGGCCCACCCGATCAGCCGGTCGTCGTCGCGCGGATCCACGCCGCCACCCGGATAGGCGTATGCGCCTCCGGCGAACGCCATGGAGGTCCGCCGGCGCAGCATGTGCACCACGGGGCCGGGCGCCGCGCCCTGAGGCCCCAGATCGCGGAGCAGCATCACGGTGGCCGCCCGCCGGGGTGCCACGGCCGTCAGCTCGCCGGCGGCGAGCGCCCGGATCCGGTCGGGCCATTCCGGGGGGTACCACTGACCTTGGGACATGGCCGGAGGCTATCCGGAACCGGGCCGATGTTCGAGAGGCTCCGCGACCACCACGGGGCCCCGACCTGCCCCGTACACACACTGGTCTCCCGTACACACACGCCCCCGTACGCACGCGATCCCGCCCGGTCGCGGGACCGGACGGGATCGGGAAGAACTTCGGAAAAGAGGGCCGGTACGGCTCAGGCGTCGACGAGCTCGACCTGGACCTCGACCTCGACCGGGGCGTCCAGCGGCAGCACGGCGACGCCCACGGCGCTGCGTGCGTGCACACCCTTGTCGCCCAGGACCGCGCCCAGCAGCTCGCTCGCACCGTTGATCACGGCGGGCTGCCCGGTGAAGTCGGAGGCCGAGGCGACGAAGCCCACGACCTTCACGACGCGCTTGATCCGGTCCAGGTCACCGGCGACCGACTTCACCGCGGCCAGGGCGTTGAGGGCGCAGGTCTTCGCGAGCTCCTTCGCCTCGTCCGGCGTCACCTCGGCGCCGACCTTGCCGGTGACGGCGAGCTTGCCGTCCACCATCGGGAGCTGGCCCGAGGTGTACACGTACACCCCGGACTGCACGGCCGGCTGGTACGAGGCCAGCGGCGGCACGACGGCGGGCAGGGTCAGGCCGAGCTCGGCCAGCTGAGCCTCGACGGCGCCCGCCACTAGCCCTTCTCCCGCTTCAGGTAGGCCACGAGCTGCTCGGGGTTGTTCGGGCCGGGAACGACCTGGACCAGCTCCCAGCCGTCCTCGCCCCAGGTGTCCAGAATCTGCTTGGTCGCGTGCACGAGAAGGGGCACGGTCGCGTATTCCCACTTGGTCATGGGCCTGACTGTAACGCCTGGCACCCATGGTCCCGTGCGTAGCCCGGGGCCGGACTGGTTAGGCTCGAATACGTGAGCAGGTTCCAGGTCGTCAGCGGCAAGGGCGGTACCGGTAAGACCACGGTCGCCGCCGCCCTCGCGCTCGCCCTCGCGACCGAGGGCAGGCGCGTCCTCCTCGTCGAGGTCGAGGGCAGACAGGGCATCGCCCAGCTCTTCGATTCCGACGCGCTTCCCTATGAGGAGCGCCAGATCGCCGTGGCGCCGGGAGGCGGCGAGGTGCACGCGCTGGCGATCGACGCCGAGCAGGCGCTCCTCGACTACCTCCAGATGTTCTACAAGCTCGGCGGCGCGGGCCGGGCGCTCAAGAAGCTCGGCGCGATCGACTTCGCCACCACCATCGCCCCCGGCGTGCGGGACGTCCTGCTGACCGGCAAGGCCTGCGAAGCCGTACGCCGCAAGGACAAGCAGGGCCGGTTCGTCTACGACTACGTGATCATGGACGCCCCGCCGACCGGCCGCATCACGCGCTTCCTGAACGTCAACGACGAGGTCGCGGGGCTGGCCAGGATCGGCCCGATACACAACCAGGCCCAGGCCGTGATGCGGGTCCTGAAGTCCCCGCAGACCAGCGTCCACCTGGTGACCCTGCTGGAGGAGATGCCGGTCCAGGAGACCGCGGACGGCATCGCCGAACTGCGCGCCGCCGACCTGCCCGTGGGCCACGTCATCGTGAACATGGTGCGCCCCCACCTGGTCGACGAGGAGACCCTGCGCACCGCCGCGACCGGCCGCCGCAAGGAGATCGCCAAGACGCTGACCCGCGCCGGAGTGACCGGCTCCGCCGCCCTCGTACGGCCCCTGATCGAGCAGGCCTCCGAGCACGCCCAGCGCGTCGGCCTGGAGCGCGAGCAGCGCGCCGTACTGGCCGGGCTGGGCCTGCCGACGGCCGAGCTGCCGCTGGTCGGCGACGGGGTGGACCTCGCCGCACTGCACGACCTGGCCACGGAGCTCCGTAAACAGGGCGTAGGGGAAGGGGCGGATTCATGACACGGGCCACGGACCACACCCCGGAGCCGGCCCTCGGGGCGGCCTCCGGACTGGACACCGACGCGCTGCTCGACGACCCGGGCATCCGGATCATCGTCTGCTGCGGCTCCGGCGGCGTCGGCAAGACCACGACGGCCGCCGCCCTCGGCGTACGGGCGGCCGAGCGCGGCCGGAAGGCCGTCGTCCTCACCATCGACCCGGCCCGCCGGCTCGCGCAGTCCATGGGCATCGACCAGCTGGACAACGTCCCGCGCCGGGTCGAGGGCATCGCGGGCGAGGGCGAACTGCACGCCATGATGCTCGACATGAAGCGCACCTTCGACGAGACCGTGGAGGCGCACGCGGACGCCGAAAGGGCCCGCGCGATCCTGGAGAACCCCTTTTACCAGTCCCTGTCGGCCGGATTCGCCGGTACGCAGGAGTACATGGCGATGGAGAAGCTCGGGCAGCTGCGGGCGCGCGACGAGTGGGACCTGATCATCGTCGACACCCCTCCCTCGCGCTCCGCGCTGGACTTCCTGGACGCGCCCAAGCGTCTCGGCTCGTTCCTGGACGGAAAGTTCATCCGGCTGCTGATGGCGCCCGCGAAGGTGGGCGGCCGGGCCGGGATGAAGTTCCTCAACGTCGGTATGTCGATGATGACCGGCACGCTGGGCAAGCTGCTGGGTGGTCAGTTCCTGCGGGACGTGCAGACGTTCGTCGCCGCGATGGACACCATGTTCGGCGGCTTCCGCAGCCGCGCGGATGCCACGTACAAGCTGCTGCAGGCCCCCGGTACGGCCTTCCTCGTGGTCGCGACCCCGGAGCGGGACGCGCTGCGCGAGGCCGCGTACTTCGTGGAGCGGCTGGCGGCGGAGGGCATGCCGCTGGCCGGTCTCGTCCTCAACCGGGCGCACGGCAGCGAGGCCTCCCGGCTCTCCGCCGAGCAGGCGCTGGCCGCCGCGGAAAATCTTGACGACGCCCGCATTGTGGATCAGACGGCCGGGAAGGCTGGCCTTGGTGACCCGGAGGACCCCGGCCCTGCGGTCACCGCCCCCGAAGCCACCGCGCCGCCGCTCTCCCCCGAGCCTGAACCCGAGAAGACCGAAGAACACGACCACGGCCACGCCCACAGCCACGAGGACAAACACGAGCCGCATGCCAAAAGCGCGACGGACGGCACCGCCGAAGCCCCTGTGGACGTCGACGAACTGACGGCAGGCCTGCTGCGCCTGCACGCCGAGCGCATGCAGGTCGTCGCGCGCGAGCAGCACACACGCGACCGCTTCACCCAGTTGCACCCCGAGGTCCTGGTGACCGCGGTGGCCGCGCTGCCCGGCGATGTGCACGACCTGGACGGGCTGCGGGCCATCGGCGACCGGTTGGCGTCCGGTTCCGCCCCGGCTCCGGCCGGAGCGGCGTAGACCTCACGCAACGCCCTGTCCGAGCGACCCCAGCGCCCTACCCCACAGCGGCGTACGTCTCGTGCAGTTCGTCGTCCTCCAGCCCGATCACCGCGGGCAGAATGCCGGTGGACCGCTCGTACTCACTGCGTGCGGTCTCCAGCAAGCGGCGCCAGGACGTGACGGTGGGCCGGCGGCGCAGCAGTGCGCGGCGCTCCCGCTCCGTCATTCCGCCCCACACGCCGAACTCGACGCGATTGTCCAGCGCGTCGGCCAGGCACTCGGTCCGCACCGGGCATCCGGTGCACACCGCCTTGGCCCTGTTCTGCGCTGCCCCTTGTACGAACAGTTCATCCGGATCGGTAGTGCGGCAGGCTGCCTGCGCACTCCAGTCGGTTACCCAGCCCATGCCGGCGCCGTCCTCTCCCGAATCGAGGCTCCCCCACGGCGGTAGCGGCATATTCACCGCTGCCAGTTGAGGACGTTACGGAAGGTGGGGACAGCACAACACCCCCTTCGGGCCCAATCTTGAATGGTCCGAACGGACTATGTGTATGCGGCAGATCACCCAGGGGAGTGAGGGGAAGACATGCGCGACTATCTCCGCGAAAACGGGACAGTACACCCGAATGGCAACGGGCGTTCAGTGACACACAGGGCGATTTCGGGAGCGCCTCGATGTGCGGTTCACCGGTGCACCGGCCGGGAGAAGAATGACCAGAAGAGGTGCATGGGGCTGCACGGGGGTTGATACGGAACCGGACTGCTGTGACAGTTGCGAGCAGCTTAGGCCAAGGCCTGTCCGCCTGTCCGGCGAATGAGAACGTAGGCGCCGCACGTGCCTGTGCCGTTCGCCGTGCCGTCCTGCGCACCGGGTCCGCCAGCCCGGATGTCACGGTCTGGTACGCGAACGCTCCGAGAGACCCCCGCTCCTACAGAACGCTCATAATTACGGATTAGGCTGCCCCCATGCCAAAGAAGCGCTCGGGCGGGGGTCTCACCACGACCCAGCAGGCCGCCAAGTTCCTCGGTGTCGCCGCACTCTCCGGAGCTGTCCTGGCAGGCATCGCGCTGCCCGCGGCCGGAGCGTTGGGGCTCGCCGCCAAGGGGACGGTCGAAGGATTCGACGAGATCCCCTCCAACCTGAAGACTCCGCCGCTCAGCCAGCGGACCACGATCCTGGACCGCGACGGCGGGGCGATCGCGACGGTCTACTCGCGCGACCGCACGGTGGTCCCGCTCAAGGACATCTCCCCTTACATGCAGGACGCGATCATCGCGATCGAGGACTCCCGCTTCTACGAGCACGGGGCGGTCGACCTCAAGGGCATCCTGCGTGCGATGAACCGCAACGTACAGACGGGCGGGACCGCGCAGGGCGCGTCGACCCTCACCCAGCAGTACGTGAAGAACGTGTTCGTCGAGGAGGCGGGCGACGACCAGGAGAAGGTCGCGCAGGCCACCCAGCAGACGCTCGGCCGCAAGGTCCGCGAGCTGAAGTACGCGATCCAGGTCGAGGAAGAGCTCGGTAAGAAGAAGATCCTGGAGAACTACCTCAACATCACGTTCTTCGGCCAGCAGGCGTACGGCGTCGAGGCCGCGTCCCAGCGGTACTTCTCCAAGCACGCCAAGGACCTGCAGGTGGAGGAGGCCGCGCTGCTCGCCGGCATCGTCCAGTCGCCGACCCGCTACGACCCGGTCAACGACACGGAGGAGGCCACCAAGCGACGTAACACCGTGCTGGCACGGATGGCCGCCACCCGCGCCATCACGCAGGCCGAGGCCGACAAGGCCATGGAGACGCCGATCAAGCTGAAGGTCCGCAAGCCGAAGAACGGCTGTATCACGGCCGTCAGCGGCTCCGGGTTCTTCTGCGACTACGTACGCAAGACGATCCTGACCGACCCGGCGTTCGGCAAGACCGAGGAGGAGCGCTCCAAGCTCTGGAACCTCGGCGGGCTCACGATCAGGACCACGCTCGACCCGCGTGCCCAGCAGGCCGCCAACGAGGCCGCGACCGCGAGGGTCAACAGGGACGACAAGTTCGCGGCCTCCGTGGTGCAGGTGCAGCCGGGCAGCGGCAAGATCCTCTCGATGGGCCAGTCCCGCCCGTACGGCCTGGACCAGAAGCAGAACGAGACCGTGCTCAACCTAGCCGTCAGCAACAAGATGGGCGGCAGCACGTACGGCTTCCAGGTCGGCTCGACGTTCAAACCGTTCACCGCGGCGGCGGCGCTGGAGAAGGGCATCACCCCGGCGACGTCGTTCTCGACGGACTGGAAGATGACCCTCAAGGAGCAGGACTTCCGGAACTGCACCGGCTCCCCGGCGGGCTACGCGGACTGGCCCCTGCAGAACGAGCTGGAGTCCGAGAAGGGCTCCTGGGACATGACCAGCGCTCTCGGCAAGTCCATCAACACCTACTTCGCGCTGCTGGAGCAGAAGGCAGGCCTCTGCGAGACCGTGGAGATGGCGAAGAAGGTCGGCTACGAGCGCGGTGACGGCAAGAAGATCGGCGAGTACCCCTCGATCACGCTCGGCGGTGAGGTGAGCACCCCACTCTCCATGGCCGGCGCGTACGCCGCGTTCGCCAACCGGGGCACGTACTGCACGCCGATCGCCATCGAGTCGATCACCGACCCGAACGGCAAGAAGCTCAAGGTTCCGAAGTCGAAGTGCTCGCGGGCGATGAGCGAGAACACCGCCGACACCATCAACCAGATGCTCAAGGGCGTTGTCGAGGACGGCACCGGCACGCAGGCCGGCCTGAGCGACCGGGACAACGCGGGCAAGACCGGTACGACGAACGACCGCAAGGACGCCTGGTTCGTCGGGTACACGCCGAACCTCTCCACCGCGGTGTGGGTCGGTGACGACATCGGCGAGAAGAGCTCCATGTACAACGTCACCATCGGCGGCCGGACCTACGAAAAGGTCTGCGGTGGCTGCCTCCCGGGGCCGATCTGGAAGATCGCGATGACCGGCGCGCTGAACGCATCCGAGACACCGGCGTTCAACCCCGTCTCCGTCCCCCGGGCGAAGGTCAAGGAGGACAAGAAGAAGGAGGACGGCGACCGCGACGGTAACGGTGGCGGCGGCGAGGACCGCGAGGACGGCAAGCCCGGCCGCGACCGGCCCGGCGGCATCCAGCTCCCGCCCGGCCTGATCGGCGGCACCGGCGACGACGACCAGCGGGGCGGCGGCAGGTCCGGCCCCTGACCTGCTCATACGAGATGAATACAGAAGGGTGGGGCGCCCCGGTCGACGGACCGGGGTGCCCCACCCTTCTGCACGCCTGTACGGGGCTCAGCCCGCCAGGAGCCTCTTCACCGCGGTGGCGACCCGGCCGCCCTCGGCGAGGCCCGCCACCTTGGGGTTGACGATCTTCATGACGGCGCCCATGGCGCGCGGCCCCTCGGCCCCGGCGGCCTTCGCCTCCTCCACGGCGGACGCCACGATCGCGTTCAGCTCGTCATCGGTGAGCTGCTTGGGGAGGTAGCCGTCCAGCAGCTCGCCCTCCGCCTTCTCCCGCTCCGCCTGCTCGGTCCGGCCGCCCTGGGCGAACGCCTCGGCCGCCTCGCGGCGCTTCTTCGCCTCCTTGGCGATCACCTTCTGCACCTCGTCGTCGGAGAGCTCGCGCGCCGACTTGCCGCTGACCTCTTCCTTGGTGATCGCGGTGAGGGTGAGCCGAAGGGTGGACGAGGTCAGCTCGTCACGCGCCTTCATGGCCGTGTGGAGGTCTTCCTTGAGCTTGGACTTGAGCGTGGTCATGCCGTGATTGTGACAGGTGCGGGGTGCCCGCCGCCCTCCGGTTTTCCGCTCCAGGCGCCGTGTCTGCGACGATGGACACATGCGCGCACGCTACGGAGTACCCCTGAAAGTCACGGCAGTCGGCGCAGCGGTCGGTGCAGCCGGCCTCGCCTACGCCGCCGGATTCGAGGCCCGCTCGTTCCGCCTGCGGCGGGTCACCGTTCCCGTACTCCCGCACGGCGCACGTCCGTTGCGCGTCCTCCAGGTGTCCGACATCCACATGGTGAGCGGCCAGCGCAAGAAGCGCGCCTGGCTCCAGTCGCTGGCCGGCCTGCGCCCGGACTTCGTCGTGAACACGGGCGACAACCTCTCCGACCCGGAGGCCGTGCCCGAGGTGCTGGACGCGCTCGGCCCGCTGATGGAGTTCCCGGGGGTGTACGTCTTCGGCTCCAACGACTACTACGGGCCCAAGCTGCGCAACCCGGGCCGCTACCTCCTGGAGAAGGTCCAGGGCAAGCACGGCCTCAACGGCAACGCGCCCGCGGTCGGTGCCGTGCACAACCCGTGGGAGCCGATGCGCGACGCCTTCGACGAGGCGGGCTGGCTGAACCTGACGAACACCCGCGGCCGGCTCAAGCTGGACGGCACGGAGATCGCGTTCACGGGCCTGGACGACCCGCACATCAAGCGCGACCGTTACGCCGAAGTACAGGGCGGCCCTACGAGCGGCGCCGACCTCTCCATCGGCGTGGTCCACGCCCCGTACCTGCGCTCCCTGGACGCCTTCACGGCCGACGGCTACCCCTTGATCCTGGCGGGCCACACGCACGGCGGCCAACTGTGTATCCCCTTCTACGGGGCCCTGGTCACCAACTGCGACCTGGACACCGACCGGGTCAAGGGCCTGTCCAGCCACACGGTGGGCGACCACCGCGCCTACCTCCACGTCTCCGCGGGCTGCGGCACCAACCGCTACACCCCGGTCCGCTTCGCCTGCCCGCCGGAGGCCACGCTGCTGACGCTGGTGGGGCGGGACTGAGGGGCGCGGCCGGGGCGGGGGTCGGAGAAAGCGGATTTCGCCTCCGGCCGCGGGTGGGCTAAAGTAATCGATGTCGCCGGGAGACCGGTGGGCATCGGGGTGTAGCGCAGCTTGGCAGCGCGCTTCGTTCGGGACGAAGAGGTCGTGGGTTCAAATCCCGCCACCCCGACAGCTGTAAGACCAGGTCAGGGGCCTGATCCACTTAGTGGATCAGGCCCCTGATTCGTTTCTGGGGCCACCTTGGAGCCGTTTGGGAGCCAACCTCGAAATCCGGCTCCCCGTTGCTTCCCGGAGCTTTTCGGTGATTCGGCGATATACCCCTCGTAGCATGACCCGGCCCACGTACGCTCTGGGCGTCCGACGCACCGCGCCGGGCACACGAGGGGGCACCGTGGATCATCTCTTCACCGTCGATGGCCGGACTGCCACGCCGATATCGCGCACCGGGCTCGCCGCCGAGAGCCTGCTGGAGCGACAGCACCTCCAGGAGTGGGTGATCGCCCATCCTCAGGTACTCGGGGAGTCGGTGCTCGTGATCACCTCGGAGTACGACCGGTGGGCCGACACCGACGGAGTGCCGGCCCGCGACCGGCTGGACGTGCTCGGACTGGATGCGACCGGGCGCCTCGTGGTGGTGGAGCTGAAGCGAGGGACGGCCGACCGGGATGTACACCTTCAGGCGATCACCTACGCCGCTTTGGTGTCCCGGTTCGACCTCGACACGCTCACCCAGGCGCACCGTGGCTTCCTGTCGCGTAGAGGGCAGGCCCTCGACATCGACGCGTGCAGGCAGCGTCTGCTCGACCATGTGGACGGGGAGTGGAGCCCGGAACTGCTCCAGCGTCCCCGGCAGGTGATCATCGCCGCCGACTTCCCCAAGCAGGTCACCCACTCCGTCGTCTGGCTTTCGGAGATGGGTATCGACATTGACCTCGTCCAGGTCGGCCTGTGGCGGGTGGAGGGACACCTCGTCGCCGGGTTCACCAAGGTCTATCCGACCCCGGAGGTTGAGGAGTTCACGCTCACCCCAGCCCGGGTCGAAGGCGAGGCAGCGGCCAAGAAACTGCAGGAACGCTCACGCTCGCGCAACGCCGTCCACGTACTCGTCGGTGCGGGACTGCTGCCCGACGGCACCAGGCTACGGCTGACGCCGCGCCACGGTGCACCGGAATCCATCCGCAACGCCATCCTTGCCTGGGTGGAGGAGGACATCAGCCGAGCAACGGTCACCTGGAACAACAACACCGCCAAGCCACTGATCTGGGACGCCGATGACGCGTCCTATTCACCAACCGGGCTCGCCAACCACATCTTCACGAGCGTGACGGGTCGCACCGCCGACGGCATACAGGGAACTACGTGGTGGGACGTCGACACCGACCATGTGCCCGCCGATGTCGACCCCGAAGAATGGGCCACCCTGGCGGGGATCGACCTCACAGTTCTGGCCAGGCGGCTCAACGGCACCCGCAAAGACTGGACGGGGCTGCACACCCTGCTGGGCGCCGTCCCCGCCGGACGGTGGACCACTTACGGAGACGTAGCTGCGGTGATCGGCAGCCATGCCGTCCCGGTCGGCACCCATCTGGCCGCCTGCGGCCAATGCCCCAACCCCTGGCGTGTCCTCAATGCGGCAGGACGCGTCAGCAAAGGCTTCCAGTGGCCCGATCAGATGCGCACGGACACTCCTACGGAGGTCCTCATCGCCGAGGGGGTCCGCTTCGACGGGGATGTCGCCGATCCGGAAATGCGACTCCGCCAGGATGCCCTCCGGCAGCTACTCGACGGCTGACAAGGTTCCCTCCGGGCTGAAGCACTGTGAGTACCGCACAGTGCCGATCGCGATGGTTATCTAGGGTCCGGTCACTGTCTTCGCAGCTCAACAACTATGCCGGGGGGCTTCAGGCGCATTAGGCACGTGACTGCTCGTGAAAGTGGATCGCGTCCCAGACGGCTGCCTAGATGACGGCTCCGGTGATTGCCAGTACCGCTCCGGCCGCAGCGAGCCAAAGGCCCAGCGCCTCCTGGGCCAAGCCATCCGCCATGGCCGTGTCGATGGCTTTGCGGAGCTTGTTTGCCTCCTCATTCACGATCCCGCCTAGGTGGCTGACCTCAACGCGGCGCTCCCGGCCTTCTGTGGCCACGCTCTCCCTGAGGCGGCCCGCCTCCTCCTGAAGCCAGATCACCCGTTCTACGAGGAACTGCTCGCGCTGCGCAGCAGTGGCGTCCGGCGCCGGTGCCGCCACCACGGTCGCATTGAAGGCCGTCCCGGCTGCATCCGCCGAGATGACCATCGTGGCGGTTCCTGCCACGGGCGGCAGAGGCTTGAAGATGCGACGCAGGGCACCGAACCACTCCTTCATCTGGCGCCATACCCGGAGCCGTTCCGGTGCATGTTGCACCCTGACTCTGCGGACGCCGAAGCCCGCGACTCCCAGGCCGACGAGCTGGAGGCACCTGCCGATGACTGTGAGGACAGTGCCAGCGGTCACAGGTAGACGGTAGGGGTAGAGCAGCCGTTCACACAGCAGACACGGCTTGAGGGCAGCTGGGAGGGCGAACCGGGCCGCCGTCGGGTGTACAGGGTGCGACGCGAACGGGGGTTGATACTTCAGTGTCAGATCGCGCAGCGTCGCAGGCGCGACGCTGCAATACCGCTCTCGACGAGTTGTACGAACGACTGTTCACTGACCACAGCTGCGAGGGGGCGGCAGCACCCAGCAACTTGGCTTCGCCAGCCGCCTCAGGCGTCGGCGCCGCCGAAACGGGTCCGGTAGGCCTCCAGGTCCTCCTCCGAGATCTTCGCGAAGAGCACCGGCGGCACAGTGAAGGCTGTGGGGGCTCGGCGAGGAACGCCGCCTGCACGCGGTCGCCGACCTTCAGCTTGAGCGGAGCGGCGCTGCCACGCCCGTCGCGGCGACCGGGCGGCCACATTGAGCCGTACGGCTGAAGCCGCCGTCACCCGCAGCGGGCTCCTCCCCGCTCCGTACGGGCCCGAACCGCCGCTGACCGAGGGGCTCCCAGGCACGCGGTATTTCCCTGAACTCGCTTGCTTACGCACAGCGTTAAGGGTTCATTCACGTGCGGAGCACCGCCCTCCGAACGACCATCCAGGCATATCAGACGACTTCTTGTGCGGGCATTACCGGTGGGTACCACGAGCTGCTAGAAACTGCATCGCTGCTTCACCCCCCCACCCACCCCCCACACTTCGAAGGTCGGCAACCATGTCCGTACGCCGGTTCTGGGCATCCCTATCCACTCTCGCACTCGCCGCCGTGGCCGCTCTCGGCGTTGCCGGAACCGCCGTCGCGGCGGACTCGGCCGCCGCCGGCGGTTATGTCGCGCTCGGCGACTCCTACTCCTCCGGTGTCGGCGCCGGCAACTACCTCCCCGACAGTGGCGACTGCCGTCGCAGCGCGAACGCCTATCCGCAGCTGTGGGCGGCGGCGAACTCCCCCACCTCGTTCGCCTTCGTCGCCTGCTCGGGGGCGACCACCTCTTCCGTCGCCAGTGGCCAGCTGGGCGTGCTCGACGCGTCCACCGCGCTGGTCAGCGTGACGGCCGGAGGCAACGATGTCGGGTTCGCCGATGTCATGCAGGACTGCCTGCTCGGAAGCGAGGCCACCTGCATCAGCAGCGTGAACGCTGCTGTCGCCGAGATGAACAACTCCCTTCCCGGCCAACTCGACGCGCTGTACGCCGGCATCCGCGCCGGGGCACCCTCCGCCCAGGTCGTCGTCCTCGGGTATCCGCGCTTCTACCAGCTCTCCGGCAGCTGCGTCGCGGGGCTCACCGAGGCCGAGCGGGCCGCGATCAACGACGCGTCGGACGTGCTGAACGGGGTCCTCGCCAAGCGGGCCGCCGATGCCGGCTTCACCTTCTCCAGCGTCGTCGACGAGTTCACCGGGCATGAGCTGTGCTCCGGCGACGCCTGGCTCCACAGCGTGACCGTGCCCGTCCAGAACTCGTACCACCCCACCGTCGCCGGGCAGTCGGGCGGCTATCTGCCCGCCTTCCGGTCTGCGGTGTAGCGGAGACCGGTGCTGTACTGAGGCGGCTCGCCGGGTGACCGGTCCGGTGGGCCGCCCCGGTGTGTCTCCTAGGCTGTCTTACTCAGTACCGCTCCACCAAGTGCTCGCGGCCCGCCGGGGGTTCGTAGGACTCCGGCCAGAAGTCCGTCACCCCCGTGATAAGGCCCCGGTCGTCGAAGGTGAAGAAGTGGATCGCGTGCGTCTCCTCCGGGCCGACCGTGACCTCGGTCCGCGCTGCCGCCTGCAGCCCCTCGGCGTCGGCGACGATCCGCTCGATCCGGATGTGCCAGTCGCCCGGGTACTCCTGGTTGAACCGGACGTAGCGCTCCTTGCCGTGGACACGTTCCCTGGTCTGCGGGAGCTCGTACACCACGTCGTCCGCCAGGGTCGCCGCGAACGCGTCCCAGTCGCGGGCCTCGGCCGTCGCCCAGTACGTCTCCACCGCCGTGCGCAGGCCGCCCGTGGTGATGCTCCCGCTTGTCTCGTCCGTCATAGGAGTGAGTGTGGCGGGCGGCACTGACAATGGCCCGGAGAGCCGCCGTCGAGCTGCTGTTACGCCTCGTTCGGCTTGGGACGCGTCGCCTTCAGCGAGTACATCAGGGGGACCCTCGGACGGTCCGCCGGGAAGCGGTAGTGTCCGTCCGCATGGCGCTCCAGCGTGCCGAAGCGCGGGAAGAGCGAGACGTCGTGCTCGCGGAGGAACTCGATGCGCAGGCCGGCCGCCGCGAGCGCCGTCACCACCTCGCCCACCGGGTGCTGCCACTCGACGCTGCGGTTGTGCACGGTCGGCGCGTCGAAGTCGGCGTACGTCCCCGGGGTCTCGTCCACCCAGGCCTCACGGCTGAAGTAGTCGTGGGTGACCACCGAGCCCGTCCCGTCGTCCAGCGTGTCGGTGAGGGGATGGAACTCCGCCAGGTAGAGGAAGCCGCCGGGCGCGATCAGCGAGGCCGCCGTCTCGGCCCAGCGCTCCATGTCGGGCAGCCAGTTCAGCGCGCCGATGCCCGTGTAGACGATGTCGTACGAGGAGTCGGGGACGGCCGTCGCGGCGTCGTACACATCGGCCGCCACGAACGCCGCGCGGTCCGGGCCGAGGCCCAGCGATTCCGCCAGGCCCCGGGCGGTCTCCACGGCAGGCTCGGAGAAGTCCAGGCCCACCACCTGCGCGGCGCCATGCCGCGCCCAGGACAGGGTGTCCAGGCCGATGTGGCACTGGAGGTGCAGCAGACTCCTTCCCGTGACGTCGCCGACCTCCGCCAGCTCGAACGGGCGCAGCGCGTCCTTGCCGGCCCGGAACGCCTCCAGGTCGTAGAAATCGCTCGCCGCGTGTATCGGCACGCGCTCGTCCCAGCGTGCGCGGTTGGCGTCCTGCCAGTCGTCCGGCGTCGGGGAGTACATATCCCGAAAGTTACCCACAGGGCGGGAGAGGTGCGAGCGGTTATCCACAGGCGGAGGGGTCCGGTCATATCTTCCCACGGGGGTTGTGGACAGGCTTCTCCGGTCGGGCCGGGGATCAGGTTGGATGGAGGGCATGAGCGAATCAGAGAACGTCTCGACCATGCCGGACTGGGAGCAGCGGTTCCGCGCGCCCAGGGTGTCCCTGCCCGACTGGGCCGAGGACGCGCCTGACCGCTCGCTCTTCGTCTCCAACGCCACCGGGACCTACGAGCTCTATGCGTGGGACCGGGCGAACGGGCGGCAGCGGCAGGTGACCGACCGGCCCAACGGGACCACCGACGGCGTGCTGACGCCGGACGGTGAGGCCATCTGGTGGTTCAGCGACACCGACGGCGACGAGTTCGGTGTGTGGATGCGCCAGCCCTTCGGCGGCGGGGAGGACGAGCCCGCCGCCCCCAGCCTCGCGCCCTCGTATCCAGCGGGCCTCGCCATCGGGCGCGACGGGTCCGCGGTGATCGGCCGCTCCACCGACGAGGACGGGACGACCATCCATCGCGTGCGGCCGGCGGGCGGCGACGGGAGCGGGGGCGAGACCACCGAGATCTACCGGCACCGGGAGTCCGCCGGCGTCGGTGACCTGTCGTACGACGGGACGCTCATCGCGCTGGAGCACACCGAGCACGGCGACGCCATGCACTCCGCCCTGCGCGTGGTACGCCCCGACGGCTCCACGGTGGCCGAGCTGGACGACACCGAGGGCGGCACCAAGGAGCTCGGTCTCGCCGTGCTGGGCTTCGTGCCGGTGGCCGGCGACCCGCGGCTCCTCGTCGGGCACCAGCGCCGGGGCCGCTGGGAGCCGATGATCTGGGACCCGGTCGCGGGCACGGAGACCGCGCTCCCCGTCGACCTGCCCGGTGATGTGGGCGCCGAGTGGTATCCGGACGGCTCCGCCCTGCTCATCGAGCACAGCTTCGAGGCCCGCAGCGAGCTGTGGCGGTACGAGCCGGGGGCCGCGGAGCCCGTGCGTGTGGAGACCCCCGCCGGGACGGTGTCGGGCGCCACGCCCCGGCCGGACGGCACGGTGGAGTACCTCTGGTCCTCTGCCGCGCAGCCGCCGGTGGTGCGGTCGACGAGCGGCGCGGTGGTCCTGGACCCGCCGGGCGCCAAGGCCCCGGCGTCGGTGGCCGTCGAGGACGCGTGGGTGGAGGGGCCGGGCGGCAGGATCCACGCCCTCGTGCAGAAGCCCGCCACCGGGGACGGGCCCTTCCCCACCGTCTTCGAGATCCACGGCGGCCCGACCTGGCACGACAGCGACGCCTTCGCCTCCGGCCCGGCGGCCTGGGTGGACCACGGCTTCGCCGTCGTGCGGGTCAACTACCGCGGCTCGACCGGGTACGGCCGCGCCTGGACGGACGCGCTCAAGCACCGGGTCGGCCTGATCGAGCTGGAGGACATCGCGGCCGTGCGGGACTGGTCGGTGAAGTCCGGGCTCGCGGACCCGCAGCGCCTGGTCCTCGCCGGGGGCTCCTGGGGCGGCTATCTCACGCTGCTCGGCCTCGGTACCCAGCCCGACGCCTGGGCACTGGGTCTCGCGGCCGTACCGGTCGCGGACTACGTCACGGCGTACCACGACGAGATGGAGGCCCTGAAGGCGATGGACCGCACGCTGCTGGGCGGCACTCCGGAGGAGGTGCCCGAGCGCTTCGAGGCCTCGTCGCCGCTGACGTACGTCGACGCGGTGCGCGCTCCCGTCTACATCTCGGCGGGCGTCAACGATCCCCGCTGCCCCATCCGTCAGGTGGAGAACTACGTGGACCGTCTGGCGGCGCGCGGCGCGGTGCATGAGGTCTACCGGTACGACGCCGGGCACGGCTCGCTCGTGGTGGAGGAGCGCATCAAGCAGGTGCGACTGGAGCTGGAGTTCGCCCTGAAGCACCTGGGAGGTGGTGACGTCATGGGGGCGTGAGGGACGGGCGGTCCCCCCCCCGGGGGCGTAAGAGGCGGATAAAGGGGCGACCCCGCTCCGGGGGCCCGGAGCGGGGAACCGTACCGTGGAGGGGTGTACCGGTTCCTGCTGACCCCGCGATGGTGGGGGATCAACCTCTTCGTCGTGCTGGCCATCCCGTTCTGCGTGTTCATGGGCACCTGGCAGCTCGGCCGCTTCGAGGACCGTGTGCAGTCGCACGAGCAGGCGGCGAAGCAGCCCGATCCGAGCACCCGGACCGCTGAGCCGCTGGACGAGCTGCTGCCCGTCGACAAGGTGACGTCGGGCCGTCCGGCCGTCGCGACCGGGACGTACGCCGACCAGTTCCTGGTCCCCGGCCGCGAACTGGACGAGCGGCAGGGCTTCTACGTCCTGAATCTGCTGCGGACCGAGGGGGGCAAGGCCCTGCCGGTGGTACGCGGGTGGCTGCCCGGGACCGCGGGCAGCGTCCCCGTGCCGGCCGCGCCGCAGGGCGAGGTCACCGTGACCGGGGACCTCCAGGCCTCCGAGAACATCCACAGCGACGGCGTCGAGACCAGGGGCGGGCTCCCCGCGGGCCAGCTCGGCATGATCAGCGCCGCGTCCCTGGTGAACCTGGTCGACTACGACGTGTACGACGCCTGGGTGACGCTTCCCGAGGCGGAGGCGGGCGGTACGGGCGGCGCGATGAAGCCGGTGCCCGCCGCCGCCCCGCAGGGCAGCGGGCTCGACCTGAAGGCGTTCCAGAATCTGGGGTACACGGGCGAGTGGTTCGTCTTCGCGGGCTTCGTGCTCTTCATGTGGTTCCGGCTGGTCCGCCGCGAGGCCGAGGCCGTCCGCGATGTCGCCCTCGGGCTCGTCCCGGAGGGCGAGGAGGCCGGCGACGTTGCGGGAAGCGAGACCGCACAGGTGCCGGGGAGCCCGAAGACTCCGGAGACCGCGCAGGGCTCGTAGGGCTCGTAGGCGGGGCGGCTGAGTCCGTCTCGGCTTCGGTCGCGGCTTCGGTCGCGGCTTCCGTCGCGGCTTCCGTCGCGGCTTCGGTCGCGGCTTCGCCGAACTACGACGTGGCCAGTACGCCCGTCCGGTAGATCGTGCCCGAGCAGGCGTTGTCGATCTTCGTCTCGGCCGTGGGCGCGCCCGTCTCCGGTGTGTGCGTCACGGCGATGCTGCCCCCCGCCGAGGAGCCGTCCTGGTACAGCGACTGCGTGTCGGCGCCGGACTGGCCGGAGCTCTCGCCCGTCGATCCCCCGGCGCCCGCGTCCGGCGTCGGGGTGGGGGTGGGTGAGGGAGCCACGGTCGGGCAGGTGTCGGCGGGGACCCAGGCGAACTGCACCTCGTAGGCCATGGAGGGCTTCAGCAGCACGGTGCCCGGCTCCTGCGAGGGGTCGGGCAGGCCGGGGGCCGGGTCGCCCGCCGTGTGCTGGATGACGTTGATCTTGAGCGGGTCGGCGGCGCCGAGGGCGGTGAAGCCGACGGTGCCGTCGCTGCTGACCGTGCAGTCCGCGCCGGAGACGTTCGCGATCTTGAAGCTGCCGTACACCGTGCCGTCGGCGCCCGGGGCGCCCGCTCCCGCGGAGGCGACGCCGAGCTGACCCGGGTCGCAGACCGGAAGGGCGGCGAGATCCGCCTGCGGGGGCGCTGAGGTCCCGCCCGTCGTGGCGCCGCCCACCGGTTTCTCGGTGCTGTCCGCCGAGGGGTTCGCCTCGGAAGGTTCCGGTTCGCCGACGCCGCCCCGGCTCTCGTGGTCGGTGGGCTCCACGGTCCGGTCGTCCGGCGCCTGGGGCCCGGGCTCCTCCCCGTTGCCGCCCTGGGCATGCTCGCCGTGTCCGGCGATGGCGGGGAGCGCGGTGGACGGGCCGTCCGACTTCGCCACGTGCACGAAAGCCGGGACCGCCGTGCCGATCAGCAGCGCCGCAGCGGCAGCGCCGACGGCGGCCTGGCGCCGGCGGGCGCGCCGGGCGGGCACCGCGCGCTGCAGATGCTCCAGGGTCCGGTCGGAGGGTTCGAGGTCCCCCACGGCACCGTGCAGCATCCGGCGCAGGGCGACCTCGTCCAGCTCGCCGCCGGGACCGAAACCGGCAGGGCCCAAACCGCCGGGCCCGAAACCGCCAGGGCCGAATCCGCCGGAATCGAAGCCGTCGGAACCGAGACCGTCGGCGCCGTGACCGGTTCCGCGCGCGCTCCGGATGCCCCCGAAGAGGTCGGTGAGCGTACCGGCGGGGTCGGCAGGGCCGCGCCCGCCCGGCTCGCGTGGCGCACTCTCGCCCGGAGCGGCCGGACCGTCCGGTCGGTCCGGCCGCTCCGGATCGGTGTGCGGAGTCTTCTCCGGCCCGTGGTTCACAATTCCGTTTCCCGTCGGGTCATTCTCGTGCCTGTGCTCGTGCCGGTGGCTGGGCCCGCTCATGCCTGGGCCTCCATCACGACGCGCAGCGCCGCGATACCGCGGGAACCGTACGCCTTGACGGAGCCCAGCGAAACTCCGAGCGTCTCCGCGACCTGGGCCTCCGTCATGTCCGCGAAGTACCGCAGGACCAGCACCTCGCGCTGGCGTCGCTGGAGCCCTTTCATGGCTTTGATCAGCGCGTCCCGCTCCAGCTGGTCGTAGGCGCCCTCCTCCGCGCTCGCCATGTCCGGCATGGGCTTGGAGAGCAGCTTGAGCCCGAGGATGCGGCGGCGGAGCGCGGAGCGCGAGAGGTTGACGACGGTCTGGCGCAGATAAGCCAGGGTCTTCTCGGGTTCCCGGACGCGGTTGCGCGCGGAGTGCACGCGGATGAACGCCTCCTGCACCACGTCCTCGCAGGACGCGGTGTCGTCCAGGAGCAGGGCCGCGAGGCCGAGCAGCGAGCGGTAGTGGGCGCGGTAGGTCTCGGTGAGATGGTCGACCGTGGTTCCTGCTGCCACCGTCTCGTCAGCACCCCCGCGCTGCGAGGGCAGCTGGGCCGGGCGCGCGGCGGGCATGGGCGCGATCACCGGCATGCCGCCAGGCGCGCGGGGCCGCCGGGGCGGACGCACGGTCGCGCCTCGCAACGGGCCCACCACTGTGATGTCGAGAACCTCTGCCACGCCTGTTGGACACGCTGCCCCCCGTCAGGGTTGTACGCGTACGGCGCCACGTTCGACGCTGTGCGACATGCCCTCATACGTACCTGCTCTTCCCCAAATGCCCCGTAAACGCGTCTCCGTCACCCAAGAAGTGACGGCATAGACGCACCCCGGCCGACATGCGGTTGCAGGGGGCCGGGAGATCATCGTCGGATATGACAACGCCCCAGCTCAAGAGGTTCAGACCAGGTAATTACTCATAGGGCGTTCACAGATCCTACAAAACAGGTTCGACCGCCCGGTTCGATCAAAGGGGCCCGCTCAAGCGAGGGTAATTTCGGCGGCCACCGATTCCGCAATCTGCGCCACGTTCAAGGCCGCACCTTTACGGAGATTATCGCCGCAAATGAACATTTCGAGGGCCCGGGGATCGTCCATCGAGCGCCGTACCCGGCCGACCCAGGTGGGGTCGGTGCCCACGACGTCGGACGGGGTCGGGAAATCTCCGCACGCCGGGCTGTCGAACAGCACGACGCCGGGTGCGGTCGCCAGGATCTCGTGGGCCCGGTCGACGGCGACCTCGTTCTCGAAGCGCGCGTGGACGGACATGGAGTGCGTCGCGATCACGGGGACGTACACGCAGGTCGCGGTGGTCTTCAGGTCCGGCAGGCCCAACACCTTGCGGCACTGCTCGCGGATGGCCAGCTCCTCGGAGGACCAGCCGTCCCCGGCATCCTCACCGGCCCAGGGCACGACGTTCAGGGCGACAGGCGCGGCGAAAGGACTGAACGGACTGTTGGCGGAGGCGCCGCCGCCCAGGGCCCGGCGTACGTCACCGGGGTGGGTGCCCAGCTCCGTACCGGCCACCAGCGACAGTTGTTCGCGCAGGGCCGTCACGCCGTCGCGGCCGGCGCCGCTGACCGCCTGGTAGGAGGAGACGATCAGTTCGCGCAGCCCGAATTCCGCGTGCAGTGCGCCGACCGCGACGATCAGGGACAGCGTGGTGCAGTTCGGGGACGCGACGATGCCCCGCGGTCTGAGCCGGGCGGCGTGCGGGTTGACCTCCGGGACGACCAGCGGTACGTCGTCCTCCAGCCGGAACGCCGCCGAGTCGTCGATGACGACGGCGCCCTTGGACGCGGCGATCGGGGCCCAGTGGGCCGACACCTCGTCCGGCACCAGGAAGAGGGCCACGTCCACGCCGTCGAACACGTCCTCGGCGAGCGCGAGCACCTCGGTCTCCTCACCGCGCACGACCAGTTTGCGGCCGGCCGAGCGCGGTGAGGCGACGAGTGTGACCTCGCCCCAGACGTCCGCGTGCTGCGAGAGGATCCGGAGCATGACGCCGCCGATCGCCCCGGTCGCACCGACGACCGCGAGCGAAGGGCGGCGTGCGGTCATCGGCCGGTGCCCCCGTAGACGACGGCCTCGTCGGAGTCGCTGTCGAGGCCGAAGGCGGTGTGCACGGCGCGCACGGCCTCGTTGACATCGTCGGCGCGCGTGACCACCGAGATGCGGATCTCGGATGTCGAGATGAGCTCGATGTTGACGCCCGCGTCGGAAAGCGCCTCGAAGAAGCCCGCGGTGACGCCCGGGTTGGTCTTCATACCGGCGCCGACCAGTGAGATCTTGGCGATCTGGTCGTCGTAGCGCAGCGACTCGAAGCCGATGGAGCCCTTGGCCCGCTCCAGGGCGTCGATGGCCTTGCGGCCCTCGGCCTTGGGGAGGGTGAAGGAGATGTCCGTCAGGCCGGTCGACGCGGCGGAGACGTTCTGCACCACCATGTCGATGTTGACCTCGGCGTTCGCGATGGCGCGGAAGATCGCGGCCGCCTCGCCCGGCTTGTCCGGGACGCCGACGACGGTGACCTTGGCCTCCGAGACGTCGTGGGCGACTCCGGAGATGATCGCGTGCTCCACCTTCTGGTCCCCTTGCGGCTCGTTGCTGACCCAGGTTCCGCGCAGTCCGGAGAAGGACGAGCGGACGTGGATCGGGATGTTGTAACGGCGTGCGTACTCGACGCAGCGGTGCAGCAGCACCTTGGAGCCGGACGCGGCCAGCTCCAGCATGTCCTCGAAGGAGATCCAGTCGATC
Organism: Streptomyces sp. NPDC006261; assembly: GCF_040613515.1. Classification (NCBI taxonomy): domain Bacteria; kingdom Bacillati; phylum Actinomycetota; class Actinomycetes; order Kitasatosporales; family Streptomycetaceae; genus Streptomyces; species Streptomyces sp. NPDC006261. The sequence goes on along the minus strand of NZ_JBEXSI010000027.1, from coordinate 59,712 downwards.
TTCTTCGCCTTCTTCACGACCCGGGGGTCCGCGGTGAAGACGCCGTCGACGTCGGTGTAGATCTCACAGACCTCGGCGTCCAGCGCGGCGGCCAGCGCGACGGCGGTCGTGTCCGACCCGCCGCGGCCGAGGGTGGTGATGTTCTTGCCCTCCTGGCTCACACCCTGGAACCCGGCGACGATGGCGATGTTGCCCTCGTCGATCGAGGTCCGGATGCGGCCCGGCGTGACGTCGATGATGCGCGCTTTGTTGTGGACCGAGTCGGTGATGACACCGGCCTGGCTGCCCGTGAACGACTGGGCCTCGTGGCCCAGGTTCTTGATCGCCATCGCCAGCAGGGCCATGGAGATCCGCTCGCCGGCGGTCAGCAGCATGTCGAACTCACGGCCGGCAGGGATCGGCGAAACCTGCTCGGCGAGGTCTATCAACTCGTCCGTCGTGTCGCCCATCGCGGACACCACGACAACCACCTGGTTGCCGTTCCTCTTGGCGTCGACGACTCGCTTGGCGACCCGCTTGATGCCCTCGGCATCGGCTACGGAGGAGCCTCCGTACTTCTGCACGACAAGGCCCACGTGCGCTCCTCGCTCAGTCATTACTGCGGTCGGCTCAGTTTAACGAGCAGTCCGGAATCGACCCGTCCTTACCAGATGGTGAGATGTCCCGCTCACAACCCGGTACGGCGTGTCGACCCGAACTGCTCGTACGAGGCTGCTGCCCACCCCGGAGTACCGCACTCCTTTTGTGTCCCAGCCCACACCTTCGGGGCGGAATGTGCGAGCCGGGGGCGCCGGTCGGGGTATCTCCCGGGCTGGTCACCGCACCGGGTTGAGCTTGCGGAAGTACGTCCAGCTCGTCTCGTTCGGCTCGCTCCACTCCTGCGGGGCGTGGGCGAACTCCGGCCCGTGCTCGGAGATGTGGGCGCGGGTGCGCTCGGGCACCTCCGCGTACGAGCCGAGCTTGCGGCCCCGGCAGTGGAAGGTGAGGCCGCCGGGCCGCTGCCCCTGGGCCATCCACGGCAGCCACGGCGACATCCGCGACCACGACATGGTGGCCGGAACGCTCGGCGCCGGACCGTCCAGGTCGGCGCGGTCGGCGAAGAACTGGAAGAGCTCCAGCGCCTTGTAGGTGTCGCCGGCCGAGTGGAGGGGGTACTGGGCCACCGGCAGCGGCGAGGGGTAGGCGAGCGGGATCTCCAGGCTGAAGCAGACCTGTCCGCCGAGCTCGGTCGTCGGGACCGGGAAGGGGCGCCACTTCTGGTTGGCCGGGTCGTTCCAGACGTGCACCACCGGCCGCCCCTGCCAGGTCTCCAGGATCTCGCGGGTGACGGGGTCCAGGTAGAACGCGGCTTCCCGGGTGAGCAGCTGGTACGCGTCCGGCCCGGCCTCGGCGTCCTGGACGAGACGGGCGACGTTGAGCCCCTCGAAGCCGAAGACGCGCCGGTAGGGCTCATCGGGGGCCCAGGAGTACACGTCTCCCGACCACCAGTACGTGACCTCCTCGCCGTCCAGCGATGCGCGGGTACGGGCGAAGGAGCGGAGCAGCTCTGCGGGCGTCGCCCCTGTGGGAGCCGAGGGTGTCGTCATACGCACCACTGTGCGCCACCGCCGCCCCGGCACGAGGCCCGGAGCGGCGGTGGCTCGCACCAGCGACCGGCGGCGGTGGCTCTCAACAGCGGTCGGCGGTCAGTGGCCGGCGGCAAGCAGCCACGGCAGCTGGTTGATGTCCCTCTCGGACAGCACGCCCTCGTAGGCGAACACGCTGTCCACCGCGCCGTGCAGATACTCGCCCCACCCGTCGGCGGTGCGGCCCCGGCCGAGCTGGAGCCCGCCCGTGCTCTTCCAGGCGGCGGCGAAGCCGGCCGTGCCGCCTTCGTCGAACTTCACCCCGTCCAGATAGAAGGAAACCTGCTTCGCGGAGGCGTCATGGACGACGGTCAGCCGGTGGCCGATCCCCCTGTTGCCGTCCGGCCCTTCGATACGGCTGAGTACGGTCTCCGGCGCGCCCGGTGCGTCGGCGTGGGCCATCACCAGGTCCCAGCTGGAGCTCTCCGGGTCGAAGCGCACCTTGAAGGCGTCGCCGTGCTCGCCCCCCTGGGAGATCGCGGTCATCGGCGCCGCCGGCTCGTCGTCGGTGAGCCGGACCCTGACGCTGACGGTGAAGCTCCCCGAGGTGTCGACCACGGGCGCGTCCGTGGCGGCGTGGCCCGAGACTCCGTCGAGGCGGAGGTGGCCGTCGCCGTCCATCTCCAGCGGCCAGTCCTGGCCGCACTCCGGGTCCAGCGGGTCGCACGGGTCGTCGAGGCGGTAGAGGGAGGCGCCGGTGCCCAGCTTCAGCGGCGCGCCGCCGCCCTCCTCCGGTGCGAGGCCGTCCGGCGCGGTGTCGAGCGCCCAGTGGCCGAGCCGCCGCGCGGCGCGCGTGGCGAGGTCCTTCACCTCGGAGGCCACGACGATCCGGTCGTACGCCCGTACGTCACCGATCTCGCCCTGCCAGCGGTCCCGGTACCCCTGCGCGCCGCGCGCCCGGCCGATCTGGAAGGCGCCCTCGCCCGCCACGGGAACGACGGCCACCTCCTCGCCGGCCGCGCGGCCGTTGACGTACAGCCGTGCTGTGCCGGTCTCCGCGTCGTACCGGCCCAGCACATGCGCCCACGCTCCGGTCTCGGGCAGGCCGCCCGTGACCCGCGCCCCGCCGACGGCGAACGACCACTGCGGGCCGCCCGCGACCTGGGTCAGGCCCAGGGTGAAGGCGCGCGCCGTGCCCGCGTCCTGCGAGAGGACCGTACGGGTGCCGTCCACGCGTCCCGGCCGCACCCAGCCGCCGACCGCGAAGGTCTCCGCGGTGTCGGTGACGGCCGGAGCACCCGGGGTCAGGAAGCCGTGTCCCGATCCGTCGAGCGAGGCGGTGGCGGCGAGCGGTGTACCGGAGGGCGCGGGCGCGCCGAACGTGACGCCCGCACCGGCACGGGCGGCGGTGCCGTTCTCAGCGGCGGCCGAGCGGGAGCCCGCCGCGTCGGCGAGCTTCCATCGCGCCACCGGGGCAGGACCTTCCCCGATCCGGAAGGTGTAACCGGTGCGCGGGCCACGGTTGCCCGCTCGGTCCTGCGCCTGGACGGAGAGGGTCTGTACGCCGACGCTCTCCGGCAGGAAGCGGATCTGGGCCGATCCGTCGGGCCCGGCCTCGATCGTCTTCGACGGGCCGCCGATGAAGGAGTAGGCATAGGCCGTGACGTCGTCGGCCTGCGCCTTCACGTGGAAGGTCCCCCGGACCCCGACGCCGGGCGTCCACGTGTTGTCGTCCGGATAGTCGGAAGAGGTGACGACCGGAACGTCGGGAGCTGTGCGGTCGTACACGAACTCGCAGGGCGCTCCCGTCCCTTCGCTGCTCCAGGCCGACGCCCCGGCGTCGTTGACGGCGCGCACCCGCCAGGAGATGACGGTCTCGTCGGGGATCGGGCCCGGCAGCTGCCAGGTGAAGGGGGCGGTGTCGGACATCGTGGTGGTGGTCATGGTCACGCGCTCCTCGGCGCCACCCTCCCCCTGCCACCAGACCTCGAACTCCCCACGGCTGACGTGGCCCGGCTGCCCGCCGCCGGGCCCGTAAAGCCGCGCGGTCAGCTGCGGGACGGACCGTATGTAGGGCCGCTCCGCACCGGAGGCGCACGGTTCGCCGCCCGTCTCCAGGTCGGCGGCCGACGGCTGTTTCGGCGGGAGCGCGCCGGACGCCGCCGCCAGCACGGTGCCCGGCGTCGCCAGCACCGTACCGGCGACGATCACCGCGACCGCGGCCGCCCGTCTCGCCCGTCCGTGTCCCGTACGTCTCACCATGTGCGTATACCTCCCCTGTGACGCCACCGAAGATCGCTGGCGGGGGGAGGCTAGCAGCGGCACACGGGGGCCGCTCCCGAATACCGCCAGGTCAGGACACGGTGTGGCCGGGGCGGCGGCCCAGGGCGGGCCTCACCCCGCCGCCAGTGTCTCGGCGTCGATGACCGAGGTGTTCTGCGCCGCGGCGATGCGCCAGGCGCCGTCGTCCTTCGCCAGGACGAAGGTCGGGGTTCCGGGAACCGACTCGGGGTGGGCGGCGATGAGTTCGGAGGGGTCCTCCTGGCCGCGGAAGACCTCGTCCAGGAACCGGCCTCCGTCGCGGGTGGCCGGACGCTGGCGGATCTTGACCGCGGCCACATCAGGGCGGATGAAGAGGATGAGGTCGACGGTGTACGTGGCGGTCACCGGCGAGTCCGCCTGCGGCGGGAGCACCTTGCGGGTGAAGGCGCTGATCTCGGGCAGGCCGGTCAGCCTCTTCCCGTGGGCCGTGGTCCAGATGACGTCCTCGCGAAACCCGCTGAGGAACGCATCGGGCTGCGCCCTCTGCTGGGCGTCCTGCACGCCTGCGACGAACGCGACGATGGCGTCCACGTCCTCCTGCGGGGCCGGTACGCCGAGGACGGTGGGGGTTCCGGTGCTCATGAGGGTCTCCAGCCGTGCGGTGCCGGTCGGTCCGGGCAGGACGAGCCTCACGCCTCAAGCGCGGTTGAGGTCAAGAGGGCGGTGCCGCGAAAGCATGCCGCCTCCGGCCGCCCCGGCCATCCGGTCCCCCGTACTCGATGGACACCCTGGTCCGGGCTACTTCACCGGCCGCAGACCCAGCGGCCCCGCGATCTCCTGGAGCATGACGCGGCCCGCCTCCTCCGCCAGGTCGTCCTCGCCCGGGTCCTGGTCGGTGTCCAGGCCGTCCAGCTCCTCCAGGGGCTGGCCGAGGCGGATGTGGGCGACCAGGGACTGGAGGGCGCGGAGGGTGGCGGAGGCGGTGGAGCCCCAGTTGGAGAAGTAGGAGAACTGCCACCACCACAGCGCCTCGGCCGTGCGCTCCGCCTCGTAGTGCGCGAGGCCGTGGCCGAGGTCGGTGACCAGGTCGGCGAGGTCGTCGGAGATGCGGTGCGGGACCGGGGCCTTGCGGGGCTCGTACGGGTCGAAGACCTCGGAGTAGACGTCGATCGGCTCCAGGAGGGCCGCGAACCTCTCGCGCAGGCCGTCCGCGTCCGGCTCGGGGCCGAGGTCCGGCTCGTACCGCTCGTCGGGGAGGACGTCCTCGTACGCGCCGAGGCGGCCGCCCGCGAGCAGGAGCTGCGAGACCTGGAGGAGCAGGACCGGGACGGCCTCTTCCGGCTCGTCGACCTTGGAGACCTCGGTGACCGCGACGATGAACGTCTTGATCTGGTCCGCGATCTGGACGGCGAAGTCGCCCGGGTCCTGCGTGACGGAGTTCAGCGTGGCGTCAGACATCGAGGGGACCTCCCGTGGGCGCGGTCACAGACGGTGAAGCGGACGGCAGTGTGCGAGAAGCGCGGGGACCGGCCGCCGTGGTGTCAGACATCCAGCAGCCGCCTCCCCTCGAACGCGCGGCCCAGCGTGACCTCGTCGGCGTACTCCAGGTCGCCGCCGACCGGCAGGCCGCTGGCCAGCCGGGTCACCCTGAGGCCCATCGGCTTGACCATCCGCGCCAGGTACGTCGCGGTGGCCTCGCCCTCCAGGTTGGGGTCGGTCGCCAGGATCAGCTCCGTGATGGAGCCGTCCGCGAGCCGCGCCAGCAGCTCACGGATGCGCAGGTCGTCCGGGCCGACGCCCTCGATGGGGCTGATCGCCCCGCCCAGGACGTGGTAGCGGCCGCGGAACTCGCGCGTCCGCTCGATCGCCACGACGTCCTTGGGCTCCTCGACCACGCAGATGACACTCCGGTCGCGGCGCGGATCGCGGCAGATCCCGCACTCCTCCTGCTGGGCGACATTGCCGCACACGGCGCAGAACCGGACCTTGTCCTTGACCTCCAGGAGGGCATGGGCGAGACGGCGTACGTCGGTGGGCTCGGCCTGCAGGATGTGGAAGGCGATCCGCTGCGCGCTCTTGGGACCGACGCCGGGCAGCCTGCCCAGTTCGTCGATGAGGTCCTGAACAACGCCTTCGTACAACGGAACGCCTTTCTTTGCTTCCTGCTCCGTACCGTAGTGGGTACGGGTCGGTACCAGTAGGCCCCCGGCGTCAGCTCCCGGGGGCCCGGCCCGTCAGAACGGCAGGCCCGGGATCGAGCCTCCGCCGCCCAGGCCCTGCGCCAGCGGGCCGAGCTTCTCCTGCTGGAGCGCCTGCGCGTTCTCGTTGGCCGCCTGGACGGCCGCCACCACGAGGTCGGCGAGCGTCTCGGTGTCCTCCGGGTCCACGGCCTTCGGGTCGATCACCAGGGCCCGCAGCTCGCCGGAGCCGGTGACGGTGGCCTTCACGAGGCCTCCGCCCGCCTGTCCGTCGACCTCGGCGCTCGCCAGCTCCTCCTGGGCCGCGGCGAGGTCCTGCTGCATCTTCTGGGCCTGCTGGAGCAACTGCTGCATATCGGGCTGGCCACCACCGGGAATCACGGTCACTCCTGGCATTTCGACGACGAATGTTTCGGTAAGCCGAGCCTACGTGCTCCCCGGTCACCGCGCTTCACCCGCCGGGGACCAACTCTTTCGGGTGAGATTCGTCAACCGCCGTGAACGCTCCTATACCTGACCAGCGGCCCTGTGCAGGCGAGAATCCCGCGATTTCGACTCCGCAGACCACCATTCGGCGGTAGGAAGGGCATGCACATCGGTACGCATGCGCGCATGTGTGGTGACGCAGAGTTACCCGCGAGGAAGCCCCGACCGTCCGTTCCGTCCGTCAGAGTGCGAAGGAGTGCCCCGGTGAGTCAGCCGGAGATGCAGCCCGAGGGGCCGCCCCGCAAGGAGTCCGATGCGGGTTCCGGTGAGATCGGAGTGGAGTGTTCCGCTTCTGGCTCCCGCGCCGGCGGAGCCGGGGGAGGCGGCGGGGGTCGCGGGGTGGGCAGCGGTGGAGGAGGCGGTGGAGCCGGTGACGCCGGGGGGCCGGACGGATCGGGGAGCAGCGGGGCCAGGAGCGGTGGCGGTGCTCGTGCCGGTGGGGCCTGGGGCGGTGGCTCCGGGGCCGGCGGGCGCGACCTGACCGGGCGGCCCTTCCCCCTCGGGGACTGGGGCGAGCCCGCCGAGCGGCTCGACGAGCTCTACCGCTGGGTCGAGTCGGGCGCCCTCGCGACGGCAAAGTGGTATCTCACCGACCGTGTGTGGAAGCGCCGGGGGGCCCGGGCCCTGCGGCTGGGCACCGCCGCCGGGGTCGTCGCGGGGGCCGCACTGCCGCTGCTCGACCTGACCGGGACGCTGAGCGGGTCCGCCGGCTGGGGGTACCTCTCGCTGCTGCTGGGAGCCGCCTGCATGGGCTGCGACCGGTACTTCGGGCTCACCTCCGGCTGGATAAGGAACCTCGCCACAGCGCAGGCCGTGCAGCGGCGGCTCCAGGTGCTCCAGTTCGACTGGGCGTCGGAGTGCGTACGGGAGATGCTCGGCCCGTCCGAGGGGACGGCCAGCGAGGCGGCCGAGCGGTGCCTGGGGGTGCTGCGGCGGTTCTCCGAGGACATCACGGAGCTGGTGCGGTCGGAGACGGCGGACTGGATGGTGGAGTTCCGGGCGGGGCCCGCACCCATGGGGACGCAGGCGCTGGTTTCCGGGAGTGCGGGGGGCCGGGCCGAGCCCGGCGGGGTGCCGGGACGGTTCTCCATGCCGTCCGTCGCCGCGCGGCCGAACATGCCCCGGCAGCGGCCTCCGGAGGCGCCGCGCTAGCTCGACAGGTGGCTCAGCTGAAGATGATCATCGAGCCCTGCGCCAGCGACCGTGTGGCCGCCGCGTGCAGGCCCAGCCAGACGTGGCGCTCCCTCGCGAACGGACTGTCGTCGTACGGGACCGGGGTCGCCGGTTCCTCCAGGGCCGTGGGGCCCGGGGGCGGCTGAGGGGCGGCCGGGGGGTTGGCCGGGTCGATGCCGATGGACGGGGCCACGTACTCCAGCTCCCGCAGCAGCCCGTGCGCGGAGCCCAGGGGGCCGCCGCCCTCCAGCAGCGCGTCGTTCGAGAGCGGGGCCGGGAAGTCGACCGGGACGTACGCCCCGGCGTGGTCGTAGTGCCAGACCAGGTGCGACTGCTGCGCGGTCTGCTCGAACATCTCCAGCAGCTGCTCGTAGTCGCCGCCGAGTCCCTCGACCGGGGTGACGGCCAGACCGCTCAGCTGGAGCAGGTAGGCGCGGCGCAGGAAGTGCAGGGCGTCGTAGTCGAAGCCCGCCACCGGGGCCACGTCCCCGTTGAGGCCCGGCATGTAGGCGAACACGGGGACGGGGGGCAGCCCCGCGTCGTTGAGCGCCCGGTCGTAGACGGCGATCTCTTCGGCGAACGGATTGTCGGGGCTGTGGCACAGCACATCGACGAGGGGGACGAGCCACAGGTCACAGGCCACGAAGTCTCGCTCTCCAACGGGTTCGGCGATCGTCGGACCAGCGTAATGCGAGGTGAACCCCACGCACAGTGCGTGGGTTCCTACTCTTCCGGGCGCGCCCTGGCCCCCTGGGCCTCCAAGTGGTCCGCCCAGGCCAGCGCGTGGGCGTAGTACGCCTGCATCACCGCCAGCACCTCGCCGCGGTCGCCGCCCGCGATGGCCTCGACCAGCTCCTCGTGCCCGAACCACAGGACGTGCTCGTCCGCGTGCTCGCCGCGCAGCCGGTGGACGGCGAACGCCCAGGCCTGGACGCGGAGTTTGGCGAGGAAGGCGGTGATGTACGGGTTGAGGACGAAGGCCCCGAGCTCCCGCCAGAAGCGGAGGTCGTACCCGATCAGTACGTCGAGATCGCCGCCCTTCGCCGCGCGGACGGCCTCCGAGGCCCGGCGCCGGATCGGGGCGAGCGCCTCGGGCCGGACGGCCACCTGGTCGGCGGGGCTGCGGAAGATGCCCTCGACGACAAGGGAGCGGGCCTCGACCATCGCCCGGTAGTCCGCGATCGTGAACTCGTGGACCTGGAAGCCGCGGTGCTGGTCGGATGCGAGCAGCCCCTGGGCGGAGAGGTCGAAGAGCGCCTCGCGGACGGGCGTCGCCGAGACGCCGTACTGTTCCGCGATCTGCTTGACGGTGAACTCCCGGCCCGGGAGCAGTCGCCCGGCCAGCACTTCATCGCGCAGCGCGTCGGCGATCTGCTGGCGCAGCGTACTGCGGGTCACACCTCCGCTCGGCCCCATGGGCGGCCCTTCCCGTTCGTCGGCCGTCTTTCGGCTCGGGCCACCCTAAGCCAGCCGCCCGCCGTGCCCGATTCCGGGCAGGGCGGGCGGGGGATGGAGTGCGCGAGAGTGCTCAGACGCTTACACCGTGTGCTCGTCGGCCACCGCGAGCGCGATGTCCAGCGCCGCGAGACCCTCCTTGGCCTCGGCCTCGGTGACGTTGCACGCGGGGACGGCGTGGGTGCGGTTCATGTTGATGAACGGCCACAGGCCCTGCTTCTTCGCCGCCGCCCCGAAGGCCGCCATCGGCGCGTTCGCCTCGCCGGACGCGTTGTACGGGACGAGCGGCTCACGGGTCTCCCGGTCACGGACCAGCTCCAGCGCCCAGAACGCGCCGAGGCCGCGCACCTCGCCGACCGAGGGGTGGCGTTCGGCGAGTTCGCGCAGGCCGGGGCCGAGGACACTCTCCCCGATGCGGGCCGCGTTCTCGATGACCTTCTCGTCCTCCATCACACCGATGGTGGCGACGGCGGCCGCGCAGGCCAGCGGGTGGCCCGAGTAGGTGAGGCCGCCGGGGTAGGGGCGGGTCTCGAAGGTCGCGGCGATCTCCGCGCTGATGGCGACGCCGCCGAGCGGTACGTAGCCGGAGTTGACGCCCTTCGCAAAGGTCAGCAGGTCCGGCACCACGTCGAAGTGGTCGGCGGCGAACCAGGCGCCGGTGCGGCCGAAGCCGGCCATGACCTCGTCGAACACGAAGACGATCCCGTACCGGTCGCAGATCTCGCGGACGCCCGCCAGATAGCCCGGCGGCGGGGTCATGATGCCGGCCGTGCCCGGGATCGTCTCCAGGATGATCGCGGCGATGGTGGACGGTCCCTCGAAGGCGAGGGTGTCCTCCAAATGCTGGAGCGCGCGGGCGCACTCCTCGGCCTCCGTCTCGGCGTAGAACGGCGAGCGGTAGAGGAACGGCGCCCAGAAGCGGACCACGCCGGCCGAGCCGTTGTCGGAGGGCCAACGGCGCGGGTCGCCGGTGAGGTTGATCGCGGTGGAGGTGGCGCCGTGGTACGAGCGGTAGGCGGAGAGCACCTTCGTACGGCCGGTGTGCAGCCGGGCCATGCGGATGGCGTTCTCGACGGCTTCGGCCCCGCCGTTGGTGAAGAAGATCTTGTCCAGGTCGCCCGGGGTGCGCTCGGCGATGAGGCGTGCGGCCTCGGAGCGCGCCTCGACGGCGAACGCGGGCGCGAACGTGGCGAGTCTGCCCGCCTGCTCCTGGATCGCCGCGATCACGGTGGGGTGCTGGTAGCCGATGTTCGTGTAGACGAGTCCGCTGGTGAAGTCGAGGTAGCGGTTGCCGTCGTAGTCCCAGAAGTAGGACCCCTCGGCGCCGGCGACGGCGAGCGGGTCGATGAGGCCCTGGGCGGACCAGGAGTGGAACACGTGCGCGCGGTCCGCGGCCTTCACGGCCGCACCGGCCGCGGGGTCGGCGTACGGGGCATGAGGGGCATGAGGGGTCATGCCGGGAGCGTAGGCGCTGGTGGGGGGCGCCCTCCATGGCCATGTTGTACGGCGTGGGGCGCGGGGGTCGGCAGGGTGTCGGGTCCGGGCGCCGCCGTACTATTGACAGCATGCTGCCGTCATGACAGCCTTCTGTCATCTACTTCAGGAGGCCGTCGTGACCAGCAGCAGCAGAGCGGTTGTCCATCTCGCCGTGTATGACACCCTCGCCGACTGGGAGACCGGGTACACGACCGCCTTCCTCGCGCAGAACGGCTACACCGTGCGGACCGTGGGGCCGGAGCGGGAGTCCGTCACCACCATGGGCGGGCTGCGCGTCCAGCCCGATCTCGCGCTGGCCGAGCTGCGGCCCGAGGACAGTGCGCTGCTCGTCCTCCCCGGGGCGGGGCTCTGGGACGCGGGCGACGATCTGGCCCCGTTCGCCCGTACCGCGCGGGCCTTCCTCGACGCGGAGGTGCCGGTCGCGGCGATCTGCGGGGCGACGGCCGGGCTGGCCCGCGAGGGGCTCCTGGACGACCGGGCGCACACGAGCGCGGTCTCCTTCTACCTGGCGGCGACGGGGTACGGGGGTGGCGCGCGGTACGTGGACACCGACGCGGTGACGGACCGCGGGCTGATCACGGCCGGGCCCACGGAGCCGGTGGCGCTGGCGCGCGAGGTGTTCGGGCTGCTGGGGGTGTACGGGGAGGAGAAGCTGGGGGCCTGGTACCGGCTCTTCCACGACTCGGACGCGAGCGCGTACGAGGTGCTGGAGGGTGCGTGAGCGCGCGGAGGATGGTGGGGGAGCCCCGTCCCAGCAGGAGCTGTTGAGCCGGGCCGCGCTGACGGTGTTCCGGCTGAACGGACAGTTCCTCGGCGTGGCGGATGAGTTGGCCAAGCCGGGTGGGCTGACAGCGGCGTGGTGGCAGGTGCTGGGGGCGGTGCTGCCGGAGCCGCTGCCGGTGGCGGGGATCGCGCGGACGATGGGGATCACCCGCCAGAGCGTGCAGCGGATCGCTGACCTGCTGGTGGGGCGCGGGCTCGCGGAGTACGTCGAGAACCCGGCCCACCGCCGCGCGAAGCTGCTCCGCCCGACGGCTGCGGGCCGGGAGGCGGTGTCGCGGATCACCCCGTCGCACGCGGAGTTCGCCGCGCGCCTGGCGGCGGAGCTGGGAACGGAGGGGTTCGCGGAGGCGGTAGGGGTGCTGGAGCGGCTGGCGGGGGCCGTGGAGGCGGCGACGTCCCCTTCCCCGACCGGGCTGAGGGGGGCGGGCGGAACCGGCGGCGCGGCAGGGGTGTCGTAGACGGCGGGGACCGCGGCGGCGGCGCCCCCGACCCGCCGGGGCTATTCTCGTGCGGGCCGCAGGGGAGGAAGCGCACATGGACGAGCTCGGGCCCGACGACCCGCACCGCATAGGTGCGTACCGCCTCCTCGCCCGCCTGGGAGAGGGCGGCATGGGCCAGGTATTCCTCGCGCGCTCCGACCGAGGCCGCACCGTCGCCCTCAAGCTCGTCCGCCGCGAACTCGCGGAGCAGCCCGAGTTCCGCGCCCGCTTCCGCCAGGAAGTCCGCGCCGCGCACCAGGTCGGCGGCGCCTGGACCGCCCCGGTCCTGGACTCCGACACCGAGGCCCCCGTCCCCTGGGTCGCCACCGGCTACGTCGCCGGCCCCTCCCTCCACCACATCGTCTCCGGCCGCCCCGGCGCCCCGCTCGCGGACTCGGGGGCGTACGGCCCTTTGCCCCTGCGCTCCGTCCAGCTCCTCGGCTCCGGGCTCGCCCACGCCCTCCAGCACATCCACCGCGCCGGGCTCATCCACCGCGACCTGAAGCCCTCCAACGTGCTGCTCACCATCGACGGCCCCCGGGTCATCGACTTCGGCATCGCCCGCGCCCTGGAGTCCCTGGCCGACGGCGACCTGACCCGCACGGGAGCGATGATCGGCTCGCCGGGGTTCATGGCCCCGGAGCAGGTGCGCGGCGAGCGTGTGACCACCGCCTGCGATGTGTTCTGCCTCGGCTCCGTCCTCGCGTACGCCGCGACCGGCCGCCTCCCCTTCGGCGCGGCCGAGAGCGGCGGGGTGCACGCCCTGATGTTCCGGATCGCCCAGGAGGACCCGGACCTGACCGGCGTCCCGGCGGAGCTGGCCGGGGTCGTCCGGGACTGCCTGGCCAAGGACCCGGCCGCCCGGCCCCCCACCGAGGAGATCCTGGCGCGGCTGGGCGAGGCGCAGGCCGACGAGCCCTGGCTCCCCGCCACCCTCATCGCCCAACTGGGTCGCCACGCCGTGGGATTGCTCGACGCGGAGGACCCGGAGGCACCGGCGGACCCGCAGCGCCCGGCGGACCCGCCCACGCCCCCCGCCGCCGTCCACGCCCTGCCCACCCAGGCCGCGACGATTCACCCGCCGGCCCCGACACCGCCCCCGTACGCCCAACAGCACCAGCACCAGCCCCCGTACAGCCAGCCCCACCACCAGGGCTACAACCCCAACCCCGCCCCCGCGTACAACACACCCCTGCCACCCACCTACTTCACGCCCGTCCCGGCCCCCGCCCCCGCGCGCCGTTCCGCCGGGGCGACGGTCGCTCTCGTGGCCGTCGCGATAGTCGTGGCGATAGGCGCGGGCGGATCCGTGTACGCGTACATGAACAACAAGGGCGGTGATACGCCCACCCCCGGCCCGTCCTCCTCCGCCTCCGGCAACGCGGCGGGCACCGACGAGGGCGGCGTCCCGGACGACTACCTCGGCACCTGGTCCGCCTCCATCCCCGGCGACCGGGGCGCGTCCACCCGGAGGCTGACCATCCGCCAGGGCGACGTCGGCGACCAGGTCCTCTCCCTCACCGCCGAAGGCCCCCTGGCGCTGGGCGCCACGTACCACTGCGAGTTCACCGCTCCCCTGGCTGCTCGCCCCGACGACGGCGAAGCGGTCCTCATCGGCCCCTCCACCGTCTCCGTGGGCCGCCCGGCCGCCTCCTGCTCCCCCGGCAAGGCCACCCAGCTGACCCTGCTTCCGGACGGCACCCTGCGCCGGGAGACGACCGGGTCGGGCGAGAGCCTGATCTACACCAGGTCGCACTGAGCCGAAGACGCTTCGGCCGAGGAGACCGACGAACGCGAGGCCGCCGCGTCCGTACGTCACACCGCCGACCGCAACGCCTCCGCGACCAGCGCCGCAGCCGCCCGGTCAGGCGCAGTCCATCGTCCACGACTACGCGCCCGCCCCTCACGGCCACGCCCGGGAACCGCTCCTGGCCTGGCTCCAGGAGAACGGGGCCGCCGAGCTCACCCTGGCCGACGTCGCGTCCCGCGCCGGGATGGGCACGCGGACCCTGATGCGCCGCTTCCGCGAACGGACGGGCACCACCCCGCTCCAGCGGCTGCACCGTGCCCGCATCCGCCAGGCCCAGCACCTGCTGGAGACCACGGACCACTCCGTCGAACGGATTGGCACCGAGGTCGGGTTCGGCGGCTTCCCCACCGCCTTCCGCGACCGCTTCCGCAGAACGACCGGCGTCAGCCCCCGGGCCTACCGCCGCTCCTTCGCCTGACCTCCGCACCCTCCCGGATCGGAGGCGGTCATGGTCGCCCTCACCGTGGCGGACGTCGGTGCGTCGGCGACCGGCTGGATGCAGACGCCTGCCAGCTTCATGCCCACCCGCCACGCGGGACGCCCGCCCGCGCCCTTCGAACGCCTACGGGGCGCAGGCGTCGGACTACCGGCGCAGTTCCCCAGGTCTGTCCAGAAGTCGGCCCACCCGGACGTGCTCTTCGCGCTGCGCGTCACACCACGTCTTCACCGGCGAAGACGCCCACCGGCCCCCGCTGGCCATCGCTCGCCCATGCCTCTTAGCGCCCGCCGCACGCATCAGGCGGGTGATCGCCGGATCACCGTACCCAGGGCGGTCACCGATCGCCTCCGAGGAGGTCGTTGAGTTCGTCGGCGCAGTCCGTGCGGTCGCGGGAGAACACCAGGATTGCGCCTTCTCCCTTGCTGTTGCTCTTGGCTACGTGCATCCGGCCTTCGATCTCCGCGATGTACTCGCGGCACTCGGCCTTGATGCGTCTCTCGGGCCGCGCTTCCGGTGCCGACACGGACTGAAGCCCGGCGGTCGCGGTAAGGCCGGACACGCAGAGTGCCGCTCACGTGATCAACCATGCGCGGCGGTCCATCCGGCGTGGATTCGGCATTCAGGCAGCCTACGAGCCCGACGGCAGCCACGCCTGGGGAGCTGCTGAACCCTCCAACCACCGCCGCCGAAACTCACTTGCGGGAGCGCTCCCGCACCCCAAGGATCGGCGCCATGACTCGACCCGCCGGATCACTCCGCCCGTACCGCCCCGAGGACCGCGACGCCCTCTTCGACATCTGCGTACGCACCGGGCACGAAGGCGGTGACTCCCGCCGCCTCTACGAGGACCCGGACCTCCTGCCGAACATCTTCGCGGCGCCCTACGTCGTCCTCGAACCCGACCTCGCCTTCGTCGTGGAGGACGGCGGCCGAGCCGTCGGCTACATCCTCGGTACGGCGGACACCGCGTCCTTCGTCGCCCGCTACCGCACCGAGTGGCTCCCAGGCCTGGCGGACCGCTACCCCGCCCCCGTACAGCCGCAGTCCCCGTCCACCCCCGCCGAGATGATGACCGGGCTCCTGCACGACCCTGAGCGCATGGTGCTGCCGGAACTGGCCGCCTATCCGGCCCACCTCCACATCGACCTGCTGCCCAGCCACCAGCGGTACGGGTACGGGCGGGCGCTCATGGATACCTTCCTCGACGCGCTCCACGCCCGGGGCGTCCCGGCGGTCCACCTCTCCATGCTCACCGCCAACACCCCCGCCCGCGCCTTCTACGACCGCGTCGGCTTCCACGAGATCGCCGTCCCCGATCCAGGGCCCGTCACCTATCTCGGCCGGAGTACAGCAGCGACTCCGCCGCGTTGATCAGGATCAGCGTGTGGACGAACCGCGCCGGACCCGTCGGCGGGTACCGCCACGCCAGCGGCCACGTCCGGCCCTCCAGCGCCGGGACGGGTACATAGCTCACGCGGTTCCTCGTCGAGTTCAGGATCGTCACCTCGCGCGGCCAGCAGCGGTGCGCGGTCGAGCCCGGCGGCACGAGGAAGTACACCCCGCGCCGCCCGTTCGCCTCCGTCACCACCGGGCCCGGTTCGCCCCCGACCAACTCCTCCATGAGGTCGGCCAGCCGCCGCCCGGCGTCACCGTCGACGCGGACGGCGTCGAATTGGACGCCCGCCTTACGGAGTTGGAATCCGGCGCCCGGGATCCACCCGATGTTCCGCTCACCATTCAGTGCATTCACAGGACGATTGTGACCGCGATCACCTAGCGTTCTCTACGACTGGCGGGGGGCGTCGCACACCCGTTGACCTGCACGAACTTCGCTGTCGGGCGGTTGATTTCAGCCACATCGCGTAGTGACCGGTTGAGTTCGGTTGAGTCGAAAAGAGATCACGTCATGGCAAGTGCGGAGAACAAGGAGACGGCGAGTCCGGCGGCGAAGCTCGTGACCAAAGTGACGCGCATGCTGCGCGTCCAGCGGGAGTGGTCGCAGGACCGGCTGGGGGACGAGCTCGGCTACTCGGCCGCTGCGGTCAGCGCGATGGAGACGTGCGCCCAGCCCGCCAGTGACGCCATGCTGGTGGCGTTGAAGCGGGTCCTGAGCGAGGGCAGCGAGGTCTTCGAGACGGCCCGGCTGTACATGCGGATGGAGCGGCTTCCCGAGCAGTTCCAGAACTACGCGCTGCTGGAGCAGGCCGCGATCAGCCTCCAGCTGTTCGCCGCGAACGTCATCCACGGGCTCTTCCAGACGGAGGCCTACGCGCGAGCGCTCATCGGTGGCGGATATCCGCCGCTCTCCGACGAGCGCGTGGAAGAGCTTGTTCAGCTGCGGATGGAGCGCAAGGCCCTCTTCGACCGGGACCCGCTCCCGATGATCGAGATCATCATCGACGAGTCCGTCCTGCGCCGGGTCATCGGCAGCGATGAGATCATGCGGGAACAGCTGCTGTATCTCGCAGAATGCGCCCAGCGGCGCAATGTCACGCTGCTGGTGCTGCCTCTGGACGCCGGGATGTATGGGGAGTACGACGGTGGTCGTGGCTCGATGAGCCTGCTGGAGACGCCGACGCATGAGCACCTCGTCTATCTGGAGCCGCAGGACGAGAGTCTGCTGATCAGTGAGCCGGCGAAGGTGAGCGTCTACGCGCAGCGCTATGCGAAGATCCGGTCACAGGCCCTGGGTCCCCGTGAATCGCTGGACCTCATCATGCGGTTGGCAGGAGTGAAGGAATGAGCAGCACCCTCCGGTGGTTCACGTCGAGCTACAGCAGCGAAAGTGGCGGCGAGTGCATCGAGGTCGCCTTCGACTGGCGTCCGTCCTCCTACAGCAGCGAGAGCGGCGGCAACTGCGTCGAGGTCGCAGCCTGCCCCCACGCCGTCCACGTCCGTGACTCCAAGGTGACCGACGGGCCCGCCTTCGCCGTCGCCCCCGATGCCTGGTCCACGTTCGTCACCTGGGCGGACTGACCCACCCGCGCACGGGACCGACCCCGCTCGGCGGTCCCGTCACCGGGCATGGCTCAATACCTCCACAGAACGTTCAACTCAGGGGTGCGGGGCACCACATCATGACGAACGGCTACTTCGACCGCCGGATGACCGGCGGAGACGGCCTCACCTCCGCGGTCGGGGACGTGAACGGCGACGGTTACGGGGACCTGGTCGTCGGCGACCCCGACGACCCGAACGCGGCAGGGCGCTACGGCCATCTCGGCGGGGCCGTGCACGTGTGGTTCGGGTCGGCGAAGGGGCTCGCTTACGACAAGGCGCCGATGACCCTCCACCAGGACACGGCGGGCGTGCCGGGCTCCGGTGAGCGCGATGACGCCTTCGGGACCTCCGTCGCGGTCGCGGACCTGGACCGGGACGGGAAGGCCGAGATCATCGTCGGTGCTCCGGGCGAGGCCATCGGTACGAAGTCGCGTGCCGGCGTCGTCGTGGTCGTGCCCGGGCGGGCGACGGGGGCGCTGGGGGCGGGCTCGTACTCCTTCTCCCAGGACACGGCGGGTGTGCCGGGCGCGGTCGAAGCCCGCGTACGCGTCAGCGGTCTCCCTCGGGCCCGGTGGGCTGGGGCTGCCGAACATCAGCGGGCTGCTGCTGGGCGGCGATCTCCAGACGTGAGCCGGGCCGCTGGTTCGGACATCGGCCCCTCGACCGGGCACCGGCCCGTGACAGCGCCTTCCGGAACAGGGCAGCCGTTCGGGCAGGATGGGGTCCATGCCCATGCGACCTGTACCTGTCCTCGTCTACGACGGCGACTGCGCCTTCTGCACGACGTCGGTGAACTTCCTGACACGGCGTGTGCGGCCGCGATGCACCGTCACGCCGTGGCAGTTCGCCGACCTGGACGCTCTCGGCATCACCCAGGAGCGGGCCGAGCACGAGGTGCTGTGGATCTCGCCGCTCGGCACGGTGTACGGCGGTGCGCAGGCCGTCGCCAAGCTCCTGCTGAGCGCCGGCGGGGGCTGGGCGTGGCTGGGCGGGCTGCTCACCCTGCCCCCGGTGCGGTGGATCGCCCACGCGGTCTACCGGCTCGTCGCCGCCAACCGCACGCGCCTGCCGGGCGGTTCACCGGCCTGCGCGCTGCCGGCTAACCGCAGGCCGGGCGCACGGTCCGCGCCCTAGGTACGGTCGCGTACGGGGGAGGTGGGGCCGCCCTGCTTCGGCACCGCACCACGAGGTGCCTCCGAGGCTTCGGACGGCCCTGAGACCTCCGTTGCCTCCGGCACCTCCGGTGCCCCTGCCGGCACCGGCTGCGGCCCCTCCGTACGTCCCAGCGCACGCCGGGCCAGCCTTCCGGCCGCGATCCAGAAGCGGTCCGGCAGGAACACCGCGTCGGCGATGATCATCGCGCCCGAGAACAGCGGCAGTCCCATGAGCACCGCGATCCCGATGTGCATCCCGAGCAGCATCGTCAGCACCGGGTACTTCAGCCTGCCGAACAGCACGAACGGGAACGCGACCTGGAGCAGCACGGTCAGGTAGCCGGCCACCGCGATGGCGAGCGCCTGGTCGTCCGCCCAGTGGGAGAGCGCGGGCCACGGCTGGAAGAGGTCGAGGTTGAGGACGTAATGCAGCGCGGTTCCGGCTCCCCAGGTGCCGCCCTGGACCTTGTAGAGGCCGGCGGCGCCGTAGAGGAAGCAGACCTGGACGCCGATCACGAGGAGCCCGCAGTTGTGGAGCGTCGTGACCATCGTGGTCCGTGATGCGGCGAGTTGCGGTGGAAGGGCGGGCAGGCGTCGTCGGCGGGCGGGGGTGCGGCGGGCCCTCCTGGCGTCCAGGGACCAGCGGCGGCCGGACGCCGTGAGGACGAGGTAGAGCGCCATCAGCAGGACGAGGTTGTCGCCGCCGTCCGTCATGAAGATCGACCGCGCGTGGAACGAGGCCACGACGACGGCGAAGAGCACGGAGACCGCGCGGGTCCGCCAGCCCAGCAGGAACAGGACGCTGACCACGAGCGCGGCCGCGTAACAGAGTTCGAAGTAGAGGCGGCTGTCGGAGAGGGTCAGCACGCTGACCCAGCCGGTCTGGTCGAAGAGCTGCCGGGCCAGGTCCGGTGTCCACGGGGAGCCGGGGCCCCAGATCGCATCGCGGTGGGGGAACTCGCGCAGCAGGAAGACCAGATAGAGCAGGCCGTATCCGATGCGCAGGACCGATACCGCGTAGAGGGAGAGGGGGCGGTCCGTCAGCAGCGCCCAAGCGCGGCGGGCGGCCCCCGTCACCCGTACGAGCGGGCGGGGCGGGTTGTCGGTCGGCTCAGGCATCGGAGGTCACCTTCCACCAGGGCAGGAGCCGGGTATCGGCGTTCTTCGCGGCGGCGGTGGCCGCGCGGCGGTCGGCGTCAGCGCTGCTGCCCTGAGCGGCCACGGGGACGGTAACCACCCGGAGCTGGATGTTCTCGAACGGCTTGCCGTCCCGTTCGGCCATGCGGTCCGCGGCGATGTTCCGCAGGTACTGCTGCATCATCACGGCCCGGTCCGAACGCGAGAGGTCGTCGCCTCCGTGGAGTTCGGCGTACGACGTCCAGGACCGGCGCAGCATGTTCTGCGCGGTGTGGCTCGGGAGGGGGCTGTGCTTGATCGCGGCGGTGTCCACCGCCGTCAGGTCCACCCAGTCGCTGACGCGGACCGAGCCGTCCGGGGCCGTGTGCGCGGTGCGGGCGGAGATCTGCCGGTTGACGGAGTCCGGGTCGGGCGCGAACAGCCGCCAGTTCTGCTCGAAGAAGGGGTAGATCCAGGCGTCAACCTGGGAGTTGAAGCGCTGCGACACCACGTTCGACGGTGCCACGTGTAAGAACACCAGGCCGACGTGGGCCAGGGCCGTGGTCAGGCAGAGTGCCACGGCGGTGTTGAGAAGTCTTCTGTGTGCATGTTCCGTCGTGACTCCACCCAGCACGTGCCCCAGCCCCGCCCTGATCTCGTCGTTCTTGTGGTCGTACGTCTTGTGGAAGCGTGCGGCGGGGCAGGAGGACATGCCCCGCCGCACGCCGGTCATCGGGCAGCGCGCGTGCCGCGCCGCCGGTCAGCCCTCGTGGTGGCCGGGGCCTTCCGGCTGGTCGCCGTAGCCGCCGTGCTGCTCACCGTGGCCGGGGCCGTGGTCGCCGGGGCCTCCGTCGCCGTAGCCGTAGCCGCCGTTGTCGTGACCGCCGGAGTGACCCCCGGTGCCGCCGCCCTTGCCGCCGCCGGTGTGACCGCCGGAGTGGCCGCCGGTGCCGCCGCCCTTGCCGCCGCCGATGACGCCGCCCTTGCCACCGCCCGTGGTGTTGCCGGCGATGTTCCCCGTGGTGGTGCCGGTGGTGGTGGAGCCGCCCGGAGTGCCTCCGGTGGTGCCGCCGGTCAGGACGCCGCCGAGCACCCCGCCCAGCACGCCGCCGGTGCCGCCGCCCGTCGTACCGCCGGTCAGGACGCCGCCGAGCACCCCGCCCAGCACGCCGCCGGTGGTGCCCGTGGTCGTCCCGGTCGTCGTGCCCGTCGTCGTGCCGGTCGTCGTGCCCGTCGTCGTTCCGGTGGTCGTGCCCGTGGTCGTGCCGGACGTGGTGCCGCCGGAGCAGGTGGAGCGGGTGATGCGGTTGTTGTCCAAGGTGACCGAGCCGTTACGGGCCAGCGCCCGGCCCTCGATGGTCGCGCCGGTGGTCACGCTGATCGAGGTCAGGGCCAGGATGTTGCCGATGAAGGTCGAGTCCGTACCGAGCGTGGCCGAACTGCCGATCTGCCAGAACACGTTGCACGGCTGCGCACCGTTGATGAGGTTCACGCGGCTGGCGGACGCCGTCGTCAGGCCCGAGCCGACCTGGAAGACCCAGACGGCGTTGGGGTCACCCTCGGCGTCGAGGGTGAGCGTGCCGGTGAGGCCCAGCGTCGAGGAGGCCGTGTAGACGCCGGGCACCAGCGTCAGGCCCCCGGCGTCCGGCGGCAGCGCGGCGTCCGTGGCCTGGCCCGCCGCGTTGTTGTACGCCACCACCAGGTCGGACTTGGCCTGGAGCGCGACGGCGTCCGCCGAGTGCTGGACCCCGTTCACGAGCCCCGGCGGGAATCCGCTGATGGCCGTTCCCGGGCTGACGCCGACGTCCCCGGTGATCACGGTGGGTCCGGTGTTGGTGACCGACTACCCTGCCAGCACCGCGAAACTGTCCGCCGTCCCCAGCGGCACGGGTGTGGCGATGGCGAAGGCCGGGGCCGTCGTCACGGCCACCATGGCCGCTGCGACCGTCGCGGTGACAGCGGCGGTGAGCCAGGAGGAGACAAGGCGCCGTACTGCAAGATCAGGAGTTCTGAGCTTCATCAGAAACCGATTTTCTGTGCGAGGCGGCGGCTTCCGAGCCGTTCACGGTTTCCCGGAAGCCCTCGTGTGTTCGCCGCACATTACGCGCAGAACCACCCAAATAGTCGGGCGAAATGGGTCCAACCGCATCTCTTTTTCCTGCCGGAGAATGGAGAACGGTTTTTGCATCGCGCAGAATGCTTTCATCGAATAAAGGTGCCCAGCCGCAGGAAATCGAATAAGGAATTAATGCGCCACGTGTTCCCCTCCCGCGCGGAGCCCCCAGCACGG
The DNA here is from genome assembly GCF_040613515.1 of Streptomyces sp. NPDC006261. Lineage (NCBI taxonomy): Bacteria > Bacillati > Actinomycetota > Actinomycetes > Kitasatosporales > Streptomycetaceae > Streptomyces > Streptomyces sp. NPDC006261. Next base: position 38,005 of record NZ_JBEXSI010000027.1, on the reverse strand, counting down.
GGCCCGGGGTGGGGGCGCGCAGCCGTCCAGGGGCGCAAAAACTGCGCTCCATGGTCGGCGGCGTGCCTTGTTCTGCGCTCCGGGCCGCGCCTCTTCGCTTCTCTCATCTCGGGTGACGCGCGGCCCCTTCATACCGTGGGGGTACCAGTAACTGTGCGCACGCGCGGAATTTCGACCGCGACCGCGTTCGCGGTCCTCTTCAGTTCCGTGGTGCTCGTCGGCGGGACGGCGAGCCCGGCAGCCGCCGACTCCAGTGCGTCGCTGCCGATCAAGTCGAGCGGTGACATCGTCGTGGACGGCGTCCACAAGCGGGTCTTCATCAGCGATCCGCGCTCCGGCAAGGTCGTCGCGACGGACTACAACGGCAAGGTCGTCCGCCAGATCGGTTCGAGGCGCCCGTTGAGCTCCTGGGCGCGCAGCGCCAGCCACAGGTCGTAGCGGGCGCTCGGGGGGCGCAGGAGCGAGCGCTGGAGCACGGTCTCCAGCCTTGCGAGGCGCTTACGGGCTCCGGGGACGGAGATGCCCAGCTCGGCCGCCGTCGGGCCGAGGCGGCCCTCGCAGCCCAGCCAGGTGCGCAGGGTCTCCTCGGCCGCACCTCCCCCTGGCTCTGACACGGGGGCAAGTTGGCGGGCGGCCCACTCCTGGACGGCGGGGCGGCGCAGGACCTCATCGAGGTCGTGCGCCGCCCCGCCGTCGCACTGTCCGCTCGCGTGATCGTTCGCGTGGCCCGGGTCCGGGGTGCAGACCGGGGCCGGGGTGGCGCGGATGCGCAGGGCCAGGTCGAGCGCCGACTGGTCGGCCAGCCGGTGGAGGTCGAGGCCGAGCAGCTCGCCGATGAGCTTGAGGCGGGCGGCCAGGGTGTTGCGGTGGACCTTGAGGTGGTCGGTCGCGTGCGACGAGAAGGCCAGCCAGGACGCGGCGGTCGCCGCGAGCTCCTGGCTCCCCGGGTCCTGGGCCCGGCGCGGCACATGGGTCAGGAGCGGAGTGAGCAGGGCCTTCGCCCACCGCCGCCCGGCGGGGCCGACGACGAGCGCCGGTTCCGGGGCGGCGCCGAACCGGACGTGCCGGCCGGGCACTTCGCGGGCGACGGCCAGGGCGTGGAAGGCCTGGCGGTAACCGGTGGCGGTGTCGGCCAGCAACACCTGCTCGCTGACGCCCACCACGCAGCGGTCCACCAGGGCGGCGACGGCCTCGTCGGTGGCGGTCCCGCCGTCCGGGCCGTCCTCCCGCCCGTCCTCCGCCGGCATCACGAGGATGAGGTGGCGGGCGTAGACCGGGCACCGCACGATCCAGGACCGACCGCCGTCCGCCTCGGCGCAGACCCGGGCCACCTCGTCCCGGCTGTCCCCGGGGCACTCCACGACACAGACCCGTACGGGGTCGGGCAGGCGGGGGCGCAGCGCACCGGCCACCTGGTGGGCGATGGAGAGCTGGCCCGTCATCAGCAGGTGCAGCACCGCCTCCCGGCCGCGCGACTCGGCGAGATCCACCCGGCGCCGCTTGCGCTCGACCGCCTCGGCCTCCCGGCACAGGGAGAGCGGCATCAGCACGTCGGCCAGCAGCGTGGCGAGCCCGGCGGCCACAGGCCTGGGCGTGACGACGGCGAGAAGGGAGGCTGCGCCGCGGTCCTCGGCGTGCGGGTCGTGGGGGCCGGGCAGGGGGAAGAGAAGCACGGTGTGCGCGCCGGTGTCGTGGGAGTACGCCAGGGCCCCGCGCTCGGTCAGCGCCCGTACGCCCTCGGCGACCAGCCGGGTCACGTCGGGGGCTTCGGGGACGTCGGCCGGTGCGGTCACGGGCCGGCTCGGGGCGGCCCCGGACGCGCTCAGCACGGTCCCGTCGGAGCGCGCGATTCCGGCCCAGCCGTCGGCGCGCCCGGCCAGCCAGCGCAGCAGGCCGGCCGTTCCGCCGTTGCGGGCCAGCCGCTGCATCCTCAGCAGGTCGTCGGCCCGTTGCCGTGCTCGCACATGATCCCCCGATCATCACCGTGCCCAACTGTGCATCACTGTGCATCACTGTGCGGAGTGTTACCCACGCGGTCACCCCACTGGGCGCATTGAACCTCCCCGTGCCCCTACCCGTCGATCTATGGTCCGAACGTGGTGTTCCGGTACCGGTGGCAGCGGCTCACGGGGGTGGTCGCTGCCACCCGTGCCGGAGCGCTCCGGCCCCGGCCCGATGTCAGTGGTGGCCTCTAACGTCGTCGGTGTCCGGACGACCTGTGAGAAGAGGCCCCACCGTGGAGTTCCGCATCGAGCGCAGTGCCCTGACCGAAGCCGTGGCCTGGGCCGCCCGCGTCCTGCCGGTCCGCTCCCCCGTTCCCGTGCTGGGCGGACTCCTGCTGGACACGGAGGGCGGACGGCTGCGCGTCAGCGGCCTCGACTACGAGGCGTCCGCGCGCATCGACGTGGAGGCCGCCGAGGTGCTGCGCCCCGGGAGGGTGCTCGTCATGGGGCGGCGCCTGCTCGACATCTGCAAGGTGCTGCCGGAGGGGCCGGTGGAGTGCGCGGTGGAGGGCTCGCGGTTCACGGTGTCGGGGGACGGCGCCCGCTTCGGCCTGTCCGTGCTGCCGCTGGACGACTACCCGGCACTGCCGTCGCTCCCCCAGGTGCGCGGCGCGGTGGAGGCGGCGGAGTTCGCGGCGGCCGTCGCCGATGTGGCGGTGGCCGCGGGGCGGGACGACACCCTGCCCGCGCTCACCGGGATCCGGCTGGGGCTCGACGGGGAGACGGGCACGATGACGCTCGCCGCCACCGACCGGTACCGCTTCGCCGTGCGGACGCTGCCATGGAAGGCCGCCGCGGGCGACGAGAGCGCCGATGTCGTCGTCTCCGCCCGCCGGCTGACCGAGATCGCCCGCTCGCTGGGGCGGACCGGGCTGGTGAGCGTCGCGCTGGACGCCGGTTCGGCGGGGTTCGAGCACGCGGGCATGCGGACCACCGTGCGGCTGCTGGACGGGCGGCTCCCGCGCCACGACAAGCTGTTCGCCATGGAGAGCCCTGCTGTCGCGGTGGTGGACCGGGCGCGGCTGGTGGAGGCCGTCAGGCGGGTCTCGGTGGTCGCCGACGGGGACAGCCCGGTGCAGTTGGCGTTCTCGGCCGCCGACAACTCCGTACACCTCCAGGCCGGCTACGAGGACGACGTGGCGTCCCAGCGGCTGCCCGCGACGCTGGAGGGCGCCCGGGAGATGACGGTGGCGTTCAACCCCGGTTATCTGGCGGACGCTCTGGCCTCGTTCGAGGAGCCGTCGCTGCGGCTGCTGCTGATGGGGGCGGGGCAGCGGGCGATGATCACCGGTGAGGCGCGGTCGGACGCCCACCGGCACCTGCTGATGTCGGTGAAGCCGCCGTTGCTGTAGGCCGGTGACGGAACGCCGAAACGGGGGGTCCGCCCGGCAGGAGCCGGACGTACCCCCCGTACGGGTGGGGATCAGGGGGCGGGGATCAGCAGCTCAGGTTCGAGCCGGTGGTGGTGCCGAGGATCTGGGTGAACTGCGTGAACTTGTTGATCCGGCTCTGGACCTGCGCCGGGTTGCCCCCGTTGCACTCGATGGAGCCGTTGATCGAGCGGATCGTCTCACCGAAGCCGGCGCCGTTGACGATGGCGTTGTGCGCCGTCATGGTGCCGGGTCCGTTCTGCGTGTTCCAGTACCAGAGGCCGGTCCGCCAGGCCACGGAGGCGTTCTGCTCGACCAGGTGGGGGTTGGCCAGCAGGTTGATGCCGAGCGCGTCCCCGGCGGCCTTGTAGTTGAAGTTCCAGCTCAGCTGGATCGGACCGCGGCCGTAGTACGCGGCCTGGCCGGCGGGGCAGCCGTAAGGCTGGCTGGTGTCGCAGTAGTGCGGGTAGTTGGCCTCGTTGACTTCCTTGATGTGCACCAGCCCGCCGGTCTCGTGGCTGACGTTGGCGAGGAACGCGGCCGCCTCCCGCTTCTTCACCGCGTCGCTGCCGGAGTTGGCGAAGGCCGGGTAGGAGCTGAGGGCGGCGGTGAGGCCGCTGTAGGTGTAGAAGGAGTTCCGGTTCGGGAACATCTGGTTGAACTGGGCCTCGCTGACGACGAAGCCGTTGTTCTGGCCCCCGTCTCCGCCGCCGCCGGTGCCGCAGGCGCCGTTGTCGGCCCAGACGTCAGAGGAGCCCGGCCGCTCGTTCTGGGTCCACCACTTGGCGGTGTAGTTGCGTCCGCTGTACGAGGCGGTCTGGCCGCCCGTGTAGACGGACGAGGAGTTCCAGGCGGTGACGCAGGTGGCGGCCTGCGCGGTGGCCGCAGGGAGGACGACGAGCGCCGCGACGACCGCGGCGAGCGCGACCAGCAGGCTGAGGACACGTCTGATCACGTGAGCACACTCCTTTAGACGCGGCGCGACGTCCGGCCGTGCGCCGCCGTGGGGGTGCCGACACTCAAGCGATGATGGTCTGGACCTGTCAAGGTCTAGACCAGGCTCCGTGAATATGCCGCGTACCCCTGTTCGGCCCGCAGCCTCCCGTGACAACGATGCCATCAGGCCCCTCAACTGCCGTGATGCCGCTGGGAGTCGGTCCAGGTCGCCCTGTGAACAGGGCTGGAGCAGAAGGTAAAAGATTCGGGCGTGTCCAGCATGCGGAACACGCACCTCGCCGGAGGGCCACGGGTTTGAAAGCCGCCGCTCACTCGTTGGTGAGTTCCGCCGCCCCCGGCACCGGCCCCCGGCAAGACTCGGCAGCGCGGCACGAACGCGGCGCCGGCCGGGCCCGTCGGCGGCTCCGGACACACTGCGGCTGGGGGATGGCGTGGAACGAACGACGGACACACGCGAGGGCGTCGGCGGACCGGGCGAGCAGGCGGTGCTGCTGGCGGCGGGCCTCGCGGACCTGGCCGTGACCACGGTGGGCGCGGCCTTCACCTCCGTACGCGGGCTGCTGCGGCGGTCCGACACGGCCGAGCTGGCGGCCGGGGCCGAGCAGGACCTGATCGCGCGCGGCCGCCTCGTACTCGACCGGTACGCGACCGCGCCCCCGGCTCACCTGGAGGTGCTCGCCCGCCATGTGATCGCCCGGGGCGACGGTGACGGCGGCCGTGACGGTGACCGTGCCTGAGGGGTGGGAGCCGGGCTCCTTCAAGGCCCGGGTGGATCAGGTGCTCCACCGCTTCGCCGCCGGGGAGGCCGGTCAACTCACCGCGGTCGACAGCTCCCTGGGCCCGGTGGCGGACGCGGTGGAGACGGCCGTGGCGGACGGCAAACGGCTGCGGGCGGCCTTCTGCTACTGGGGCTGGCGCGCGGCCGGGCAGCCCGACAGCGACGCCCTGCTGCGGGCGGCGGCCTCGATGGAGCTGGTGCACGCGGCGGCCGTCGTCCACGACGACCTGGTCGACGACAGCCCGCTGCGGCACGGGCGGCCCACCGCACACCTGGCCCTGCGCGCGGCGGTGCGGGACCACCCCGAACCCGACGCGGCCGCCCGCTCGTTGGCCATGCTCGCCGGGGATCTGCTGATGTCGATGGCCGGGCAGCTCTTCGTGACCAGCGGCCTGCCCGCCGCCTATCTCGGCCGGGCCCGCCCGCTCTGGGCCGCGCTGGCACGGGAGCTGGTGGCGGGCGAGTGCCTGGAGATCCTGCACACCGGGGCCGCCGCCCCCGATACGGCGATCTCGCTCAAGGTCGTCCGCTACAAGACCGCCAAGTACACGGTGGAGCAGCCCCTGTTGATCGGCGCGCTGCTCGGCGGAGCCGGGGAGCGGCTGCGCGCGGGCTGCTCCGCGTACGGGCTGCCGCTGGGCGAGGCGTTCCAGCTGCGGGACGACCTCCTGGGCCTGTTCGGGGACCCCGCTCTCACCGGCAAGGACGCCTCCGACGACGTGACCGGCCACCGGCCGACCGCCCTGCTCGCGGAGACCTGGCGGCTGGCCGGGGAGGAGGACCGCGCCCGCCTCCGCGCCCTGCTCGCCCCCGGCCACGGGGCCCCGCCCGCCGACGTCTCCGGCACAGCCGACGCCGTACGCGACGTGATGCGCCGCCTGAAGTCCCCCGACCGCATCGAGGCCATGATCACCGGCCGGGTCGAGGAGGCCCTGCGCGCCCTCGAAGAGCTGGACCTGCCCGGCCCCGCCGCCAGCGCGCTCACCGGCCTCGCGCACTCGGCGGCCGTCCGCCGTTCCTGACGCCTCCCCTCCGCGAACCCACCAGAAAGGCCGTGCCCCGCCATGAGCTACACCCCCGCGTCGCTGGACGCCCTCCGCCGAAGCGGCGACGAACTCGCCGACGCCACGGTCGCCACCCTCTTCGAACGCGGCCAGGTCGGCACGTTCAACACCCTGATGCGGTACGTCTCCACCGCCGGGGCCCCGCTCCCCGAGGGCCTGCCGGACGTGGCCCGGGAGTACCTGAACGCCACCGCCGCGCCGCCGTCCTGGGTGGACTGGGGCGAGATGGAGAAGGCCCGGCTGTTCTTCATCGACAACAACGTGCACATCTCCACCGCCCTCTCCTTCGCCTCCATGCCCGCCTGTTACGTCGTCCCGCACGTGGCGAAGCTGCTGTCGGCGACGCACGGGCTGAACTACCCGTCCAAGCGGATGGCGGAGACGGGCCAGTTCACCGTCTACCTGATGCAGCCCGACGCCTTCGAGGCCGGCAGCCGCTTCATCCCCGCCGCGCAGAAGGTCCGGCTCCTGCACGCCTCCATCCGCCACCACCTGCGCCGCGAGGGCGTCTGGGACACGGAGGGCGCCGGGGTGCCGATCTGCCAGGAGGACATGATCGGCGGGCAGATGTTCTTCTCGATGCTGGTTCTGGACAGCCTGCACCGGCTCGGCATCCACATGTCCGAGGAGGGCGCGGACGCCTACTACTACGCGTGGCGGGTGGTCGGCGCCATGCTGGGCGTCGACCAGGACGCCGTACCCAAGTCCCTCGACCAGGCACGCGAGTTCCTCGACCTCTACATGATCCGGCACATGGGCCCGTCCCCCGAGGGCGCGCTGCTGACCCGGCAGCTCATCGACCTCTACGAGGAGGTCGTCCCCGGCACCTTCTTCGACCCGATCGTCTCCGCCCTCATCCGCCACCTCGTCGGCGACACCTGCGCGGACTGGCTGGAGGTGCCCCGTACGCCCTGGGACACCGTCGCCAAGGCCGTCCCGCACCTGCTCGGCGTCCTGGAGACCATCGAGGACCGCTCCCCCCTGGGCGCCTGGGCCCTGGACCGGATCGGCCACCTCACCACCGTGCTGGAGCTGTCCTCCCTGACCCGGGGGCGCGTCATGCACTACGCCGTCCCCGAGCACCTCAAGAAGGAGTACGGCGTCCCGTCCGGGCCCGCCCGGACCGGCCGCTGGAGCCCTCCGGCGGCGACCGTGCCCGGGCCCGGATAGTCCCGCCGAACCGGGGCGAGGGCTTCAAGCTGGTGGTGCTGCCCGCCGCCGACTCCCTGGCCCCCCAGCTTCCTCGGCTGTCTGAGCCGGGGACGCGGCCAGGACGTCATCCACATCCACGGCCACCTGCCGTGCGCGACGCCGAAGGGGCCGCGGGTCTGCGGGCGGGGACTGACCGGGCCGCCCGCCTACGCCGAGGGCCCCGGACCGATGAGGCGATGAGGGTCCGGGGCCCTGCGCGTACTCCCGTGGTGCTTACAGGAACGAGTTGATCTGGATCGTCTCGGTCCGGCCGGGGCCGACGCCGATGGCGGAGATCGGGGCGCCCGACATCTCCTCCAGCGCCTTCACGTACGCCTTCGCGTTCTTCGGCAGGTCGTCGAAGGTCTGGGCCTTGGTGATGTCCTCGGACCAGCCCGGCAGGTTCTCGTAGATCGGCTTCGCGTGGTGGAAGTCGGTCTGGTTGTACGGGAGTTCCTCGACGCGCTTGCCGTCGATCTCGTACGCCACGCAGACCGGGATCTGCTCCCAGCCGGTGAGGACGTCGAGCTTGGTGAGGAAGAAGTCGGTCAGGCCGTTGACCCGGGTCGCGTACCGCGCGATCGGGGCGTCGAACCAGCCGCAGCGGCGGTCACGGCCGGTGGTGACACCGCGCTCGCCGCCGATGCGCCGCAGCGCCTCGCCGTCCTCGTCGTGCAGCTCCGTCGGGAACGGACCGGCGCCGACACGCGTCGTATAGGCCTTGAGGATGCCGATCACGCGGCTGATCTTCGTCGGGCCGACACCGGCACCGGTGCAGGCGCCGCCCGCCGTCGGGTTCGACGAGGTGACGAAGGGATACGTGCCGTGGTCGACGTCGAGCAGCGTGCCCTGGCCGCCCTCGAAGAGCACGACCTTGCCCTCGTCGATGGCATCGTTCAGGATCAGGGTCGTGTCGGCGACGAACGGCTTGATCTGCTCCGCGTACTGGAGCATGTCCTCGACGACCTTGCCGGCCTCGATGGCCCGGCGGTTGAAGACCTTGGCCAGGAGCTGGTTCTTCTGCTCCAGGGCGGCCTCCACCTTCTGCACCAGGATCGACTCGTCGTAGAGGTCCTGGACGCGGATCCCCACCCGGTTGATCTTGTCGGCGTACGTCGGACCGATACCCCGGCCCGTCGTGCCGATCTTGCGCTTCCCGAGGAAGCGCTCGGTCACCTTGTCGAGCGTGACGTTGTAGGGAGTGATCAAATGAGCGTTGCCGCTGATCAGAAGCTTGGACGTGTCGACGCCTCGCTCGTTCAGACCGCTCAGCTCGGAGAGCAGGACCGCCGGGTCGACCACGACACCGTTCCCGATGACCGGGGTACAGCCCGGCGACAGGATTCCGGAGGGGAGGAGATGCAGTGCGTACTTCTGGTCGCCCACGACGACCGTGTGACCGGCGTTGTTCCCGCCTTGGTATCGCACGACATAGTCCACGGATCCACCGAGGAGATCGGTGGCCTTCCCCTTGCCCTCGTCACCCCACTGAGCACCGAGCAGCACAAGTGCGGGCACAGGCGTACACCCCTTCCGGGCGGGGCATGTCCAAGGTCAGGGGGCGTACGTAAAGGTCGTACCTGCCGCACGACGATGTACGGCAAAGCCTGAGCCGTCGAACCGGGTGCCCCGGAATAGACGAAGCCCCTGGCGCAATAGCGCAAGGGGCTCTTGCACCAAGATGCTACCCGAGGAAGGACCGAGGTGTCGGCTGCAGAGCCCCCCGGCGACGGCGACGACCAGCTTCTGGTGGTCATCGACCCGGTCGCCCGCCGGACCGACGGCGAGTCCGTCCGTATCGCGAAGGACGTGCTGAGCGCCGGCTCACACGCCAAGATCTGCCTTCCGGACACTCTGGAGGAGTTCGCCCGGGCCCTGTCCCGGCGGGGTTCGCGCCGCCCGGTGGTGGTCGGCGACGACTCCGCGCTGCTGCGTGCCGTGGCCCAGCTCCACCGGGAACGGGAGCTCGCCGGGGGTGTCCTCTCCCTCATCCCCGTGGGGGCCGCGCACGCCCTGGAGGTGGCCCATGCGCTCGGCGTGCCCCGGGGCGCGGTGGCGGCCGCCCGGACGGCGCTGGACGGGGCGGTGCGGCGCCTGGACCTGCTGGTGGACGACAGCGACGGCGTGGTGCTCGGCCGGCTGCGCATCCCCGCCCCCACGCCGGCGCCCGGTGCGGGGGCCCCGCACGCGGGCGTCACGGCCGTCTGGGACACCTGCCGCTCCCTGATGACGTCCCTGGTCCGCCCGGCGGCTCCGGGCGCCGCCACAGGGCCCCCGGGGACGTACCGGCTGCGGGTCGAGGCGGACGGGGTGCTGCTGAGCGACCTGGACGTGCCGGTGCGGGGCGTCTCGGTGCTCTCCCAGGGTGCCGGGGGCCTGGCGGACGTGGTCGTGCGCACCTCGGACGGCGAGGACGTCGCGGCGGAGGCCAAGGCCGTCACCGTCTCGGGCGCGGACTTCCGCTACCGGGCCGACATACAGACCGGGGGGCCGGTCCGGACCCGTACGTGGACCGTGCGGGCGGGCGCCTGGGGGCTGATGCTGCCGGTCCCGGCGAGCGGGGGCGGCGCGACGGGAGGACGCTAGAGGGGTACGTGCGGGATACGTACGGGAATCGGCCGCGGAGGTGACCGTCATGACCAGCACCACCATGCCCCGAGTCGCTGTCGGATGGCACGTCGAGATCGAATTCGAGGAGGACTCGCACCGCACCCGCGCGGCGGCGCTCGTCCGCCTCTCCGACGGAACCGAGGTACGCGCCCACGGCTACGCCAGCCGCCACCCCTCGGACGAGGACCAGCAGCGGGTCGGCGAGGAGATCGCGGGGGCCAGGGCGCTCAACGAACTGGCGATGAAGCTTTTGACCAAGGCACACGACGAGATCGACGAGGCGTCGGGCCGGACGTCGTACCCGTTGACGTAGGGGCATATCCAGCCCCTCCGGCGTTTGAGGAGCGGGGGCTCGGGGGCAGCGCCCCCGGGGCCTGAGGAACCGTGCCCCACCCCACCGCGTCCCCCCGCACATGGAGACCCGACAAGACGCCGTCACCGGCACCATCGGCTGCGCGGCCGCCGCGTTCGGCGCTCTCGCGGGCATCGCGGTCTGGCTCCCGTACGGCAGACGCGGCCTCTCCGGCGCTTTCGAGGGCGCGACCGCCCCGGTGGTCCTCCTGCTGGGCGTGCTCGTCATGGTCCTCGGCGGGGCGACCGCCGCCCTGGCCGTCTTCGCCCTCGTACGCCGCCGCCGACGCCCCGCACTCGGACTGCTCACGGCCCTCGTGGCCATCGCCGCCTTCGGGTACGCCTTCGACGTCCTGGCCGCCCCCCAGGCACTCCGGGACTGCGGCTCACCCTGCTGACCGGGCCCGCGGCGCCCTACACCTCCACCACCAGCTCCTTCAGCCCCCGGATCACATACCCCGGCTGCCACTCCGGCTCCGCCACCATCCGCATCGCGGGCGCCTTCCGCAGCAACTCGCCGAAGGACGCCGCCAGTTCGAGTCGCGCCAGCGGAGCGCCCAGGCAGTAGTGGATGCCCGCGCCGAGCGAGACGTGCTGGTTGTCCGGCCGGGTCAGGTCCAGCCTCTCCGGGTCCGTGAACCGCTCCGGGTCCCGGTTGGCCGAGCCGAACAGCAGCGCCACCTCCGCCCCGCGCCCGATCACCTGGCCGTCGACCTCGATGTCGTCCAGCACCCACCGCTCGAACAGCTGCAACGGGGTGTCGTAGCGCAGGAGTTCCTCCACAGCCGTCGGCAGCGACGCGGGCGCGGCACGCAGGGCGGCGAGCTGCTCCGGGTGGTGGAAGAGCGTGCGCCAGCCGTTGACCGTGGTGTTCACCGTCGCCTCGTGGCCCGCGTTCAGCAGCAGCACACACGTGGAGACCATCTCCTGCTCGGTCAGCCGCTCCCCCTCGTCGTGGGCGGCGATGAGCGCCGAGATCAGGTCGTCGCCGGGAGCGGTCCGCCGCTCGGCGATGAGCCCGCGCAGGTAGGCGGAGAACTCCTCCGACGCCCGGACGGCCGCCTCCGCCGTCTCCTCGGAGGGGTTCAGCTCGTACATCCCGCAGATCGCCGCCGACCAGGGCCGCAGCGGCCCCCGGTCCTCCTCCGGCACGCCCAGCATCTCCGCGATCACGGCGACCGGCAGGGGTTCGGCGACCTCCGCCAGCAGGTCGCCGCCGCCCTTGGCCACGAACGCGTCGACCAGCCCGGCCGCCAGCCGTCGTACGGTCGGGGCGAGGTCCTCGACCGTACGCGGGGTGAACGCCTTGGAGACGAGCCGCCGGATGCGGGGGTGGTCGGGGGCCTCCAGGTCGAGCAGCCCCTGCCCGTTGAGCGTGGTGAACGGCTCGTGCGCGGCGGGCGGCGGCGTGCGGCCGAACTCCTCGTGGGTGAAGCGGTGCAGATACGTACGGCCCAGCCGCCGGTCGCGCAGCAGGGCCGATACGTCGGAGTGGTGCGGGATCAGCCACTGCCCGGTCGGCTCGAACCAGTGCGCCCGGCCGGCGGCGCGCAGGGCGGCGTAGGCGGGGTAGGGATCGGCGACGAACGCGGGCGACCAGGGATCGAAGGACACGTGCCGACGCTACCCGTGTCCGCCGCCACCGCAAGAGGCTCAGCCGGCGGACTTGGGGCGCCTACCCCGGCGTGACCAGTCGTGCCTCGTACGCGAACACCGCCGCCTGCGTCCGGTCGCGCAGGCCCAGCTTCACCAGGATCCGGCTCACATGCGTCTTGATCGTGGACTCGGCGACGATCAGGTGCGAGGCGATCTCCGCGTTGGAGAGCCCCTGCGCGATCAGGACGAGCACCTCCGTCTCGCGCTCGGTGAGGTCCCCGATCCGGGCGAGGGCGGGCGGCCTCGGGGCCTCCGCGAGCTTGGAGAACTCGGTGATCAGCCGCCGGGTGACGGTCGGCGCGAGCAGCGCCTCGCCCGAGGCCACCACCCGTACGCCGTCCGCGAGCTGCCGGGCCGAGGCGTCCTTGAGGAGGAAGCCCGAGGCGCCGGCCCGCAGCGCCTGGTACACGTATTCGTCCAGGTCGAAGGTCGTCAGGACCAGCACCTTGGCGTCCGCGTCCTGCGCGACGATCTCGCGGGTCGCCTCGATGCCGTTCATCTCGGGCATCCGGATGTCCATCAGGACGACGTCCGGGCGCAGGGCGGCGACCTGGGCGACGGCCTGGCGGCCGTCCACCGCCTCGCCCACGACAGTGATCCCGGGCATCGCGTTGAGCAGGACGGAGAAGCCCTCGCGGACCATCATCTGGTCGTCGACGATCAGGACCCGGATGTCGGTGCCCGCCCCTGCGGTGGTGCCTGTGCTGCTCATGCGCCGCCGTCCCGTTCGATGACGAGCGTCTCCGCCGCGGTGCCCCGGTCGTCCGGCTCGTCCGGCTCGCTCTCCGCCGGCGGCACGGGCAGGAACACCGCGACCTCGTACCCGCCGTCCTCCGTCGCCGCCGCCGTCATCGCGCCGTTCAGCATCGCCACCCGCTCCCGCATCCCGGTGATCCCGTGCCCGGCCCCCGGCGACGGCTTGACCAGGCCCCTCGGGGGTCCGTTGACGATCCGCAGCCCGATCCCGCCGAGCACGTAGGCGATCTCGACCCGGGCGGTGGCGCCGGGCGCGTGCCGCAGGGTGTTGCTGAGGGCCTCCTGGATGATCCGGTACGCCGACAGCTCGACGCCCTGGGGCAGCTCGCGGACGGCCCCGGTGATCACCTTCTCCGTCTCCAGGCCCGTCTCGCGGACGTTGTCCAGGAGCCCGTCGAGGACGGCGAGGGTGGGCTGCGGGGCGTCCGGGGCCTCGTAGTCCTCCGCCCGTACGACGCCGAGGACGCGGCGCAGCTCGGTGAGGGCGGCCACCGCGTTCTCCCGGATGGTGACGAAGGCCTGCTCCAGCTCGGGCGGCGGGTTCTCCACCCGGTAGGGGGCGGCCTCCGCCTGGATCGCGACGACCGACATGTGGTGCGCGACCACGTCGTGCAGCTCCCGGGCGATGGTGGTGCGCTCCTCCAGCAGCGTGCGCCGGTCGCGCTCCACGGCGGTGACGGTGCGCTGCACGGTGACCTCGCGCTCGGCCTCGCGGACCTCCTGCGCGGCGTCGCGCCGGATGTGGACCAGGGCGACGACGAGCAGAGCGAAGGCCGAGAGGACGGCCATGGGCGCGGTGACGGACGGGTCCCCGCCCTCCAGCAGCAGTCCGAACAGCAGGGTCACCGTCCACATCCAGGCCGCCGTACGGGGCCGGGTCCTGGCGGCCACGACCACCATGACCACCACCTGCGCGATGAAGGCGCTGGGCCCCCACAGCCCCTCGCTGCCCAGGATCGCGCAGAAGATCGTCGCGAGCATCGATCCCCAGAACGCGGCGACCGGCCTGACCAGGGTCATCGCGACCGCGACCGCGGGTACGAAGCCCATCAGGAACCGGTAGTGCCAGTTGGCCATTCCCGCCATCAGCACGATCAGGGCGGCGCCCAGCACCAGCGCGTGCGGGGTCCAGACGACGGCCCGCCGCAGCCCCTCGGGCAGGCGGCGTATGAACCGCCCCTCCGGTGAGAGGGGCGGCAGCGGGCGGTAGGCGAACACATGGCGGAAGAGGTCTTCCCGGAGGCCTTCCATCGCGCCTTCGGCCGCCCGGAGCTCCGGGCTACTGGTCTTCGTCTGGGTCTCGGTCACGTTTCCACGGTAGGCGGCGCCGGAGTACGGGTCGTCCCTATCGATGCTGATTCCGGGGCATCCCTCTCAAGGACTACGTGCCCTACCCGCGCCCCGGGGCGGCGCCCCCCGACGCCGCCCCGGCACGTTCCCCGGCCCCTTCCCCGGCCCCTACGGACGGAAGAATTCCGCGTTCTCCCCGGCCCACTGCGCGAACGTCCGGGCCGGCCGCCCGGTGACCTTCTCGACGGTGTCGATCACGGTCTTCCCCTCCGGCGGGGTGTCCCGGTAGACCCCGATCAGGAACGCGATGACGTCCTCGGGCATCCCCTTGGCCCGCCAGCCGGTGAGCGCCTCCTCCTCGGTGAGCTCGACCAGCCCGATCTCCTGGCCCCGCGCCGCCGCGACGGCCGCCACCTTGTCGCCGACGGTCAGCGCCTGCGGTCCGGTGATCAGGTACACCTGGCCGCCGTGGCCGTCCTCGGTGAGCGCCGTGGCCGCGACCGAGCCGATGTCGGACTCGTGGACCATCGCGCTCAGCCGGTCGACGAAGGGCTCGCGGACCACACCCTCGGCCTTGATGCCGGGCGCCCACTCCAGGGCGTTCGCCATGAACTCGACCGGCATGACGACGGTCCACGCCAGCCCGCTCTCCCGTACAGCGGTCTCCATCGGGGTGTCCCCGCCGCCGTTGAGCACGGTCACCCGGCGCACTCCCGCCGCGCGAGCCCGCTCCATGATGTCCTCGCCGGTCGTCAGGGGGGCGAAGAGACCGCCGTCGAAGGTGATCAGATGCAGCCCGGTCACGCCCTCCAGCACGCTCTCCAGCGACGCCGGGTCGGCGAGGTCCCCGCGGACGACGTCGACGTCCGCGGGGAACTCCGCCCGCGCCGGGTCGCGCGTCACGGCCCGGACGTGCTCACCGCGCTTCAACAACTGCTCGACCACTCGACGGCCGACCGTTCCCGTGGCTCCGGTCACCAGGATCGTCATTGCGGGTCTCCTTCGTTCGGTTCGGCATCAACCAACCTAGGAACCCTTGCGGTCAGCTTCTGTCCGCGACGAACGGTGGACTTCAGGCCTCACCACGCCAGCTGCGTGATCTCCTCGGCCACGATCGCGCAGGCGTCCGCGGCCGGGTCGATCAGCGGGAAGTGCCCGACGTCGCCGAGCAGCGTGAGCCCGACCATCTCGCCGGACTTCGCCGCCGCGTCGACGTACGCCTCCGAGACGGCCAGCGGGACGACGATGTCCTCCTCACCGTGCACGATCGCGGTGGCGATCCCGGTGGGCAGCAGGGCCACGGGGTCGGCGTGGGCCGATCGCTCCTCGAACACGGCTCCCCCGCCGATGAGTTGACTCACCGCACCCCCGCACACCCCCAGCTCCACCGCCGTGGCGAAGTCCGCGATCGGGGCCAGTGCGACGACCCCGCGCAGCGGCGGTGGGGCGGGCAGGCGCCAGGGCGAACCCTCGGGCAGCACATGGCGTGCCGCCGCCCAGAGCGCGAGGTGCCCGCCGGCGGAGTGGCCGGTGACCACGATCCGGCGGACGTCGGCCTCCGGCAGCTCCCGGGCGGCCAGGGCAGGCAGGGCGTCGAGCGCGGCGGCCACGTCGTCGAAGGTCTCCGGCCAGCGCCCCGCGACCGGGTCGGCACCAGGCACGTGACCGCCCTGGTCACCCTCCTCGCCGCCGCGCCGGTACTCCACGCTCGCCACGGCGAAGCCCCGCCGGGCCAGGAAGTCCGCGAGCGGGGAGACGTGCGCCCGGTCGTAGGGGGCCCGCCAGGCGCCGCCGTGCAACAGGACGACGAGGGGGGCGGCGGTGCGGCCGTCGCGCGGGGCGTAGAAGTCGATGACCTGGTCGGGGTGGTCGCCGTAGGCGGCGGTACGGTCGGGGGCGACCACCGGATGCGCGAGCGCCGATTCGGTCTCGGCGTCGTCCCGATCACGCGCGGCAGAATCCGACATGCTGCTCAACCGTCCTATGCCTGTGTCCTGTGGCTGTGTCAGGTGCCCAACTGGGTTGACCTGCGGGGACGGTACCAGTGATCGGCACCGCCCCCGCCCGGTCGCACACGCTTGGACGATCCGTCAGGCAGCCGGTACCTCGTCGAGCACCTCGGCCAGGACCCGCGCCGCCCGTTCCGCGTCGGCGAACCCCACGTACAGCGGGGTGAAACCGAACCGCAGCACATCGGGCCGCCGCAGGTCGCCCACGACGCCCCGCTCGATGAGCCGGCGCATCACGGGCTCGGCCTCGGCGCAGCGCAGGGCGACCTGGCTGCCGCGTTCGGCGTGCGCGGCCGGGGTGAGCGAGAGCACCCGCCCGGCCGGCGCGTACGCCTCCACGCACTCCAGGAAGAAGTCCGTCAGCGCCAGCGACTTGGCCCGGACGGCGTCCACGGGGACCCCGTCCCACACGTCCAGCGCCGCTTCCAGCGTGAGCATGGAGACGATGTCGGGCGTACCGACCCGGCCCCGTACGGAACCGTCCGCCGGGGCGTAGTCGGGGGTCATGCCGAACGGGTCGGCGTGCGAGTTCCACCCCGGCAGCGGGGAGTCGAAGGCGGCCTGGTGGCGCTCGGCAACGTACAGGTAGGCGGGCGAACCGGGGCCGCCGTTCAGGTACTTGTAGGTACAGCCGATCGCCAGGTCCACCCCGTGCTCGTCCAGCCCGACCGGCAGGGCGCCCGCGCTGTGGCAGAGGTCCCAGACGGCGATCGCTCCTGCCGCGTGGGCGGCGGCGGTCAGGCCGGGCAGGTCGTGCAGCCGGCCCGTACGGAAGTCCACCTGGTTGAGCAGGACGGCGGCCGTACGGTCGCCGAGCGCGCCCGGTACGTCGGCGGGCGCGACCGGCACGATCCGGTGGCCGGTCAGCCGGGCGGCGGAGGCGGCGATGTACCCGTCCGTGGGAAACGTCGTGGCGTCAACCAGGATCTCGTCGCGTCCCTCGCCCGCGAGGCGGGTGGCCGCGACGACGGCCTTGAAGACGTTCACGCTGGTCGAGTCACCGACGACGATCTGCCCGGCGGCGGCCCCGACGAGCGGGGCGATCCGGTCGCCGATCCGCTCGGGCGCGGTCCACCAGCCGCTCTCCCCCCAGGACCGGATGCGCAGCTCGCCCCACTGGCGGGTGAGGACGTCCTGCACCCGGGCGGGGACGTGCACGGGCAGGGCGCCGAGCGAGTTGCCGTCGAGGTAGACGCCGTCGTCGAGGGCGAAGAGCTTACGCTGCGGGGCGAGCGGGTCGACGGCGTCGAGGGCGGCGGCGCGCTCGCGCAACTCCGTGTACGTGGTCTCAGACATGGCTGCGCGCCGTCCACAGCTCGGGGAACACGTTCTTCGTGGCGCGCTTCTCCAGCCAGGCCACCCCGGCGGAGCCGCCCGTTCCGGTCTTGGAGCCCATCGCGCGCCGGGTGGCGACGAGGTGGTCGTTGCGCCATCGCCAGACGAGCTCGCCGACGTCGGTGAGGAGCTCGCCGAGGCGGACCAGCTCGTCGTTCTGGTCGGTGGCGGAGTAGATCTCGGCCCACACGGCCTCGACCTCGGGCGACGGCTCGTACCGCTTGGTCAGGTCCCGGCCGGTGACGGAGTCGGGGATGGCGTACCCGCGGCGGGCCAGCAGGGCGAGCGTCTCGTCGTACAGGCTCGGCTCCCCGAGCGCCTTCTCCAGCTCGGCGTACACACGGGGCGCGCCCCGGTGCGGCACCAGCATGGAGGCGGACTTGTCGCCGAGCAGGAACTCCATCCGCCGGTACATGGCGGACTGGAACCCGGAACCCTCGCCGAGCGAGCCCCGGTAGGAGTTGAACTGGGCGGGGGTGAGTCCGGCGAGCGGCCGCCAGGACTCGTTGAGCGCCTCCAGCTCGCGCAGCGAGCGCTTCAGGGCGTCGCGCGCTACGGGTATGCGGTCCTCGCGCAGGGCGCGGGTCGCGGTCTCCCACTCATGGACGATGACCGTGAACCACAGCTCCATGACCTGGGTGGTGACCAGGAAGACCATCTCGCCGGGGTCGTCGGAGCGGAGGTGCTGCAGGTGGGTCAGGACATCCGCCTGGACATAGTCCTCGTACGGAGTCGTTCCCGCGAAGTCGAGGTGCGGGGTGTCCGCACCGGTGGCTTCGGGGCCGGGGTGATTCGTCGACATCGCTGTCTCCTCGACACGAGCTTCCGGGTAGCGGTCCGCCCCTTCCGTGAGGTGATGGAGCTCCGGTCCCCTGCTCGCATACTAAGCCGGACCCGCGCCGTGTGGGCGGCGGGCCCGGCTGAGGGGTACGCGGCCGGGGTCAGCTCAGGATGTCGGCGGCGGTCGGCGAGGAGTCGCGCAGGAACGTCGAGCAGCGCTCGTGCTCCTCGGTCTCCCCGATGGACCCGGCGGCCCGCGCCAGGGCGTGCAGGGCGCGCAGGAAGCCGCGGTTCGGCTCGTGCTCGAACGGTACGGGGCCGTGGCCCTTCCAGCCGGCCCGGCGCAGGGAGTCGAGGCCGCGGTGGTAGCCGGTGCGGGCGTACGCGTACGACTCGATGACCCGGCCGCCCTCGTACGCCTCGTCGGCGAGCTGCGCCCAGGCGAGCGAGGAGGTGGGGTACTTCGCGGCGACCTCGGCGGGCGGGGTACCGGCGGCGAGCAGCTCGCGCGGCTCGGGGTCGTCGGGCAGATGGGTCGGGGCGGGGCCCCCGAGAAGGTTCTCGTGGATGGACATGGATCAAGTGTGCCTGCACCGGGGCGCGAGTGGGGCCGCACCGCCCACCTCCCGGCTCGCGCTCCGGCGCCCGTGGCCCCGGGGGCGCCCTCACCGCTCACGCTCGGGCTCCAGCGGCGGCGCCGCGATCCCGCAGTGGACGGTGCACTCGGGCCGCTCCTCGGCCCGTTCCCGCGCGGCGGTGTGCGGCGGGGTGCGGACGGTCCAGCAGGCGATGGCCGCGCCCAGCACCAGCAGCCCGGCGCACATCGGCATCGCCCGCCGGAAGGTCGCCGCGAACTCGCCCGCGTCCCGGTACGCCTCAGGACCCGTCCCGGCGAGCAGCGGCAGCGCGGCCACCGCGAGCAGGCCGGCGGCCCGGGCGGCCGCGTTGTTGATCCCGCTGGCCAGCCCGGCCCGCCCGGTGTCCACGGCGGCCAGGACCGTCGCGGTGAGCGGGGCCACGACCACGACGAGCCCGGCGCCGAGCACCGCGACGGCGGGCAGCACCTCACTCACGTACGCGCCGAAGGAGGCGTCGTCCGGCCCCACCCGCAGCATCAGGAGCATCCCGGCGGCGGCCAACAGCGGCCCCACCGTGAGCGGGATACGCGGCCCGATCCGCCGCCCCAGCTCCCCCGACCAGGCGGAGAACAGCAGCATCAGGACGGTGGTGGGCAGCAGCGCGGTACCCGCCCCCAGCGCCGAGTACCCGGCGACCACCTGGAGCTGGATCGCGGAGAGGAAGAAGAAGCCGCCGAGGGCCGCGTAGACGCAGAACGTCACCAGGTTGACCGAGGTGAACAGCCGGGAGCGGAAGATCGACGGCGGCAGCATCGGATCCGCCCGCCGCTGCTCCACCAGCACGAACGCCACCCCGAGGAGCACCCCGCCGAGCGCCGCCCCGATCACGAGCGGCGAGGCGCCCCGCCCCGGCGCCTCGATCAGCGCGTACGTCACCCCCGCCAGCGCGAGCGCCCCGAGCGCGGCCCCCAGCACGTCGAACCGGCCGTGCGCCGCCGGATCGCGCGACTCCGGTACGTGGCGGAGGGCGACGGGCACGCAGATCGCGGCGAGCGGCAGGTTGAGCAGGAACACCCACCGCCACCCGGGCCCGTCGACGAGCCACCCGCCCACGAACGGCCCCACGGCCGCCCCGACCCCGCCGAACCCGGACCAGAGCCCCACGGCCCGCGCCCGGTCGTCGGGATGGAAACTGGCCTGGATCATCGCCAGGGACCCCGGCGTGAGCAGCGCCCCACCGACCCCTTGGAGGGCCCGGGCGGCGATGAGCACCCCCGCGTTCGGCGCGATCCCGCAGAGCAGCGAGGCCACCGCGAACCACACGATCCCCACGACGAACACCCGCCGCCGCCCGTACCGGTCCCCGAGCGCCCCGCCGAGCAGGATCAGTCCGGCGAGGGTGAGCATGTACGCGTTGACGGTCCACTGGAGCGCGGCCAGACCGGTGTCGAGGTCCGCGCCGATGCGGGGCAGGGCGACGTTGATGACGGTGGAGTCGAGCATGGCCATGCCGGACCCGAGCACGGTGGTCAGCACGACCCAGCGCCCGACGGGCGAGGCGACCCGGATCTCGCCGGGAGCGGGGGCATCAGCCATGGGATCAGCTTCCCCCGGAGCGGCCCTTCCCGCCCGCGACGGGTCCCGCAGAACAAAGCCTCTCCGGCGGACGGGGAGCGGGGCCACGGCGGCAGCGCCCCCGGACCCACTCAGCTACCGCACCGCCCGGATCAGCGCCTCCACCCCCCGCACCACCTTCGCCCGCGGGCACCCCACGTTCAGCCGCACGAACCCCGGCGCCCCGTAAACCGCGCCCCCCATGATCGCCACCCTCTCCCGCTCGACCAGCACCCGCTGCAACTCCGCGTCATCCACCCCCGCCGGCCGCAGGTCGATCCACGCCAGATACCCGGCCTGCGGCGGCCCCCATCCCAGCTCGGGAAGGGCGGCGGACAACCGCTCCGCGACGTACGCCAGGTTCCCCGCCACATACGCCCGCACCGCGTCCAGCCACGGCCCGCCCTCCCGGTACGCCGCGATGTGCGCGGTCAGCGACAGCACGGCCGGGGACGCCAGCCCCTCCGCCGTCTCCATGCGCCGCAGATACTCCGCCCGGTCGGCCGGATCCCCGATGAGCCCGTACGAACCGGTCAGCGCCGGAAAGTTGAAGGCCTTCGACCCGGAGGTGATGACCGCCCAGCGACCACCCCCGTCCCCCGCCGCCCGAGTCCACGGCACATGGACGTACCCCTCGTGCACGAAGTCCGCATGGATCTCGTCGCTGACGACAGCCACGCCGTACCGCTCCGACAGCTCCGCCATCCGGGTCAGCTCGGCACCCGTCCAGACCCGCCCGGTCGGATTGTGCGGCGAGCAGAGCACCAGGACCTTGGCGTCCGCCCGGGACAGCTCCCGCTCCAGCGCCTCCTCGTCACCCACCGGCACCCCGCGCAGCTCCCGCCCGAGCCCGGTGATCGCCTTGCGGAAGCCGTCGTACGTGGGGGTGTGGACGACGACCCCGTCCCCCTCCCCCGTCCACATCCGGAGGAGCTGGGACAGCTGGTTGAGGACGGACGGGCCGTACACGAGCTGCCCGGTGTCGATCTCGGTGCCGTACCGGGAGGCGTACCAGTGCGCGATGGCCGAGCGGAAGTCGTCATGCTGCCAGGTGGTGTAGCCGAAGACGCCGTGCTCCAGCCGGGCCCGCAGCGCGGCGAGCACCTCGGGGGCGGTGGCGAAGTCCATGTCGGAGATGGTGAAGGGCAGCAGCCCGTCGACCCCGAACCGGTCCGCGACCCCGTCCCACTGGACGCACCAGGTGCCCCGGCGGTCGACAGCAGTGTCGAAGTCGTACAGCGTGGCCACGAGCGGCCCTCCTTGCTTTCGTCTCCCGGCACAGCAACGGGCCCGGCCCCCTGGAAGGAGGACCGGGCCCGAGACCGTACATGCGTGACTACGGGCGCCTGCTTCAGCCCCGACGCGTGGTTACTTCAGCTTCGTACCGGTGGAGCGCAGGTTCGCGCACGCCTCGGTGACGCGCACGGCCATGCCCGCCTCGGCGGCCTTGCCCCAGGTGCGGGGGTCGTAGGTCTTCTTGTTGCCGACCTCGCCGTCGACCTTCAGGACACCGTCGTAGTTGCGGAACATGTGGTCCGCGACCGGGCGGGTGAAGGCGTACTGGGTGTCGGTGTCGAGGTTCATCTTCACGACGCCGTTCTCCAGCGCGGTGGCGATCTCCTCGGCGGTGGAGCCCGAGCCGCCGTGGAAGACGAAGTCGAACGGCTGGCTGCCGGCCGGCTTGCCGTACTTCGCGGAGACGCCCGACTGGAGGTCCTTCAGCAGCTCCGGGCGGAGCACGACGTTGCCCGGCTTGTAGACACCGTGGACGTTGCCGAAGGAGGCGGCCAGCAGGTAGCGGCCCTTCTCGCCCAGGCCGAGCGCCTCGGCGGTACGCAGCGCGTCGTCGACGGTCGTGTACAGCTCGTCGTTGATCTCGTGCGTGACGCCGTCCTCCTCACCGCCGGTCGGGGTGATCTCGACCTCGAGGATGATCTTGGCGGCGGCGGCCTGGGCCAGCAGCTCCTGGCCGATGGCCAGGTTGTCGGCGAGGGTCTCGGCCGAGCCGTCCCACATGTGGGACTGGAACAGCGGGTTCAGACCCTTGGCGACGCGCTCGGCGGAGACGGCGAGCAGCGGACGTACGTAACCGTCCAGCTTGTCCTTGGGGCAGTGGTCGGTGTGCAGCGCGACGGTGACGTCGTACTTGGCGGCGACGATGTGCGCGAACTCGGCCAGGGCGACCGCGCCCGTGACCATGTCCTTGTTGTACTGGCCGCCCAGGAACTCCGCACCGCCCGTGGAGATCTGGACGATGCCGTCGCTCTCGGCCTCCGCGAAGCCGCGCAGGGCCGCGTGCAGGGTCTGCGTCGAGGTGACATTGATGGCCGGGTAGGCGAACTTGCCCGCCTTTGCCCGGTCGAGCATCTCGGCGTAAGCCTCGGGGGTTGCGATGGGCATCTGACCGCTCCTTGGGATGTGCGGGTGTGCAGGCTATGAGTCCCTGACCTGGGGGCGACGTCATCGTCGCCCCCATCTTCCCAGACTCCTCATCCGGCTCCACCCGGCGGACCCTGTTTCACGTGAAACGGTCCACCCCGTCCGATATGGCTCAGGCCGCTATGGCTCAGGCGAGGCCGAGGTCGGCCACCGAGTAGACCTGGACGTACGGCAGACCGGCCTCGGCGATGGCCGGAGCGGCACCGCGCTCGACGATCACGGCGACGGCGACGACCTCGCCACCCGCCTCCCGTACAGCCTCGACGGCGGTCAGCGGCGAGCCGCCGGTGGTCGAGGTGTCCTCGACGACCAGGCAGCGGCGGCCCTTCACGTCGGTGCCCTCGATCCGGCGCTGCATCCCGTGCGCCTTCTGCGCCTTGCGGACGACGAACGCGTCCAGGCTCTCACCGCGCGCGGCGGAGGCGTGCAGCATCGAGGTGGCGACCGGGTCGGCGCCCAGGGTCAGCCCGCCGACGCAGTCGTAGTCCAGCTCGGCGGTGGCGTCCAGCATGGCCCGGCCGACCAGCGGCGCGGCCTTGCCGTCCAGCGTGATCCGGCGGAGGTCGATGTACCAGTCGGCTTCCAGCCCCGAGGAGAGGGTCACCTTGCCGTGCACCACGGCCTTGTCCTTGATCTGCTGGAGCAGGTCAGCGCGTACGTCAGTCATGACCACGAGGGTAAGCGGTGGAGCCCACCACCTCGGAGCCGAGCCTCGGAGCCGGGCCCCGGAGCCGGGCCCCGGAGCCGCGCTTCGGAGTCGGGCCTCGGAGCCGCGCTTCGGAGTGGGCCTCAGAGCCGCGTCCAGCTCCACGTCGTCGTGATCTCCAGCGGGTCGATCGGGGTGACCAGCCGGGGCACGGTGTTCAGCCCGTTCGGCGGGCCGGACTGCGGCTCCACACAGACCGCCGCGTCCTGCTCGTCGTAGATCACGACCCACTCGCTGCGGCTCTTCACCGTCAGCTCCAGCTGCTCCGGCCAGGTGAGCTTCACGTCGACGCCGTCGGGCATCCCGAAGCAGTCGTCCCACGGGCCGGGTACGGGGCCGATGCGGCGCCCGGTCGGCAGGTGGTCCCCGCCCCGCTCCTCCTGCCAGGCGGCGTCGAAGGAGAGCTCGGCGTCCCGGCCCCCGAGCGTGCGGTGGAACCAGGGGTGCCAGCCCGCCTGGGCCGGGAAGGAGTTGCCGTACGTCTCGACGGCGAGACCGAGCGTCAGCGCGTCCTCGGTCAGCTCGAAGGTCTGGGTCACCCGGCCCTCGTACGGCCAGGGCTCGGCGAGGTCGTAGTAGAAGGCCGCCTGCCCCCTGTCCACGTGGGCGGTCGCCCAGGCGGTGTCCCGGCCGGTGCCGTGGATGGCGTGCGGCGGGGAGTTCAGGGGCAGTTGGTGGGCGGCGTCGCCGTTGCGGAACTGCCCGTACCCCGTACGGCCGCACCAGGGCACCATCGGGAAGCAGCCGTACCGCTCGCCCTGGCGCAGCAGCTCGGTGGACCCGATCCGGAGGCTGCTGATCCGGCAGCCACGGGCGGGGTCGACGGTCAACTCGGCGTCGCCGGCACTCAGCCTGACGCTCTCTTCGCTACGGGTGCTCTCTTCGCTGCTGCTCACCCGACGACCCTACTGGCGGTACCTCACCTACGGCGCCGCAACGCCCGGCTCAGCACCACGGCGGAGGCCAGCGCGAGGGCCGCCGCCGGGGCGACCCAGCGCATGGTGGTGCTCGCCCCGCCCCCTTCCGGCGAGGGCACGGGGGCGTACCGGCCGCGCGGGGGCGCGTGGTCGACCTCCTCCGCGCTGCGGCCGATCATGGTGCGGCGGGCGTGCGCGGCCTCGGCGGGCGGCTCGTCGGGGACGGTGAACTCCACTCCGGCGACGGGGTCGAGGGCGGGCGGGGGGACGGGCGAGTCGAATACGGAGCCGGGTTCGGCGGGTTCGGTGGGCTCATCGGCGGCACCGGCACCGGCTTCCGCGCCGAGGGAAGCCTCTCCGCTCTCCGCAGCGTCATCGGCCGCCGCCTCGACGTCCCCCTCCAGCCCCTCGGCCGACACGTCCTCCGCACCGCCCTCCTCCGTGCCGCCCTCCTCGTGCGCGGCCAGCGTCTCGGTCACCAGCTGCTTGGTGAAGCGGTCCAGGAGGCGCTGTGCCGCCGCGAGCGCGGCGCCCTCCTCCAGCTCGCCCAGCCGGCCGTCGCCGCTCGCCGTACCGCTGTAGGCGAGGGTCGTCCCGCCGTCCTTCTCCGTGAGGCCGATGGTCAGCGCCAGCTTCACCGCACCGGCCCCCCGGGCCTCCACGCCCTCCCCGGTGACCGAGAACCGGTCGTCCCCGGGGGCGGAGAGCTTCAGCTCGCCCCGGTAGGTGATGGTGTGGCCGCCGGCCCGGAACTTCAGCCGGCCCGCCAGAGGTGACGCCGACGCGTCGGCGTCCTGCTGGATCCCCGGGACGCAGCGGGCGACCCGGACGGGGTCACCCAGCGTGCGCCGCAGGGCCGGGGCCGGGACCGGAACGAACACCTGATGCTCCATACCGACCGAGCCTAATCGCCCCCGGCCCCCACGTCAGGGCTTCCACACGCCCGACCCGCCCGCCTGCCCCGCACGCCCCCCACCGTCACGCGCCCCTCACGTCTCCTCCCAGTAGCGCGGGTGGATCAGCGTGGACGGCACCTGCCCCGGAAGCCGCAGTCCGTCGGCCGCCCGGGCCCCCTCCCGTAGCTCCCCCTCCCCCAGCGAGCGCAGTACGGGCGCTCCGGCGCCCAGCCCCGGCTCCCCCACCGGCCCGGCCGCCGCCAGGAGGAAGCCCCAGCCCTCCGGGGGCCGCCCCCCGGCGCCGAGCCGGCCGGGGCTCGCGGTGAAGCCGGAGGGACGGCCCGGGATGCGGTACGGGCGGGTCGCGAGGCCTCCGGCCCGTACCGAGGCCTCCACCGTCCAGAAGGTCTGCGGACGGACCACCGGCGGGCCCGCGTGCACCACGAGCCGCCCCCGCGGGGCCAGGGCCTCGGCGATCAGCCCGTAGAACTCGGCGGAGTACAGCTTCGTACTGGCGGTGATCCCCGGGTCCGGCAGGTCGGAGATCACCACGTCGTAGCGGTGGTGGTCGGCCCGCAGCCAGGTGAAGGCGTCCGCGCCGACCGCGGTGAGGCGCGGGTCGCGGTAGGCGTGGCCGTTGAGCTGGGAGAGGGCGGGGTCGGTGCGGGCCAGCCGGGTGACGGCGGGGTCGATCTCGATGACGGTGACCGAGCGGACGTCCCGGTAGCGGAGCACCTCGCGGGCGGCGAGCCCGTCGCCGCCGCCCAGGATGAGGACCCGGGCGCGGGGTCCGGCCATCGCGGGGTGGACCAGCGCCTCGTGGTAGCGGTGCTCGTCGCGGGCGCTGACCCGGAGCCGGCCGTCCAGGTAGAGGCCGAGGGAATCGCGGCCGGTCCCGGTCAGGACGACCTCCTGCACCCCGGTCCGCACCGCGACCCGCACCTGATCCCCGTAGAGCGCCTGCCGGGCCGCCCGCTCGAAGTCGTCGACCAGGACCGTGGCGGTGGCCAGGACGGCGATCACCGAGACGTTGACCACGACGAGGAGGCGACGGGAGCCGGGGGTGAGGTCGCGCCGGAACACCCACAGGACCAGCGCACCGCCCGCCGCCGCGTTGACCGCGCCGGTGAGGAGCGCTCCGGTGAGCTGCCCCAGCATCGGCAGCAGGAGGAAGGGAAAGGCCAGCCCGCCGACGAGCGCACCCACGTAGTCGGCGGCGAAGAGGTCGGCCACGGCCCCGCCCGCGTCCTGCCGGTCGACGCGCTGGATCAGCGTCATCAGCAGCGGGATCTCCGCCCCGATCAGCACCCCGATCGCCAGCGAGAACCCGACCAGGGCGTACTGCGACTCCCCGAGCCAGGCGAACGACGCGTACAGCACGAGCGCCGAGGAGCCGCCGATGAGCGCCAGGGCCGCCTCGATCAGTCCGAAACCGACGGCGGCGTGGCAGCGTAAACGTTTCGCGAGGAGGGAGCCGATGCCCATCGCGAAGACCATCAAGGAGAGCACGACGGAGGCCTGGGTGACCGAGTCGCCGATCAAGTAGGAGGCGAGCGCGACCAGTTCCAGCTCGTAGACGAGGCCGCAGGCCGCGCAGACGAAGACGGCGGCCAGCACGAGGAACCGGCCGGTCCTCGGCCGTACGGGAAGCCGCGCCGCGCCCCCTCGCAGCGACACCTGCTGGTCGATCATGCTGCGAACGCTACGTCACCGTCCGGTGGCCGCCTGTCACCCACAAGGGTGCAAGTGGAGCGGCCGGGAGGCACCCGGCCCCCCGGCCGCACCCGTCGTGGCGCGGGCACGGGGGTCAGAGGGCGGGCGCCGGGATGCGCACCCCCACCCGGGTCCGGGTGACCACCAACTGCCCCTCCTGCGGGTACGCGTGCCACGTGCGCCACCGCACCTGGCCCTCGATGCGCTGGGCGAGCATCGCCGTGAAGGCGTGCGGGCTGCCGGGGAAGGTGCCCGCCAGGCCGTGCGGGTGGTCGCTCACGAGCGCGAGCAGCTCCTGCGCCCGCCCCGCGAACTGCCCCTGGGTCAGGGTCTCGACGCGGGCCGCGAATTCGTACTCCCAGTCCCCGAGCCGCTTCGCGACACCGAGGGGCAGGGGGGTGCTGCTGCCGGGCATACAGGCCACGGTCTCGGAGCAGACTCCCCGGTCCTCCTGGAGGAGGACCTGGTGGGAGGCGCCGAGCAGCCTCAACTGGAGTTCGGCGCCACCGAGCTGGAGGTCGAGGACGGCGAGGGCGGGGAGCGGCTCCCGGCCCAGCATCCAGGCCAGGTCGGCGGCGCGGGTATCGGAGTAGGCCGTCTGGAGGGTGGTGAGCATGGGTGGGCTCCGCAAACACACATGGACGCATGGACAGCGGGACGCCCCCTTGATGACTGCGCGTGGGAGGTGGGAAGCGCCCGATCTGGTCCAACTGGGGTCCGAGGGCTGAATGTTCTCTTCGACGAGGGAATCACGAAGTACGCCGCACTCGCAGCGTTTTTACCCAACTTGACGTGGTTTCCATCCCCTCGGGGGGAGCCCGGTTCAACTGTTCAACCATCTTCGCCTGCGTGGCTCAACGACAGCGCGCCCGAAGGGAGTTCACCCTCGGGCGCCGTGAGCTGGAGTCAGTGTCGGTGGCGGTGACGCCTGTGGCGACGGCCATGCGGCCCGCTCAGCTGCCCCCGCCGCAGCCGCCGCCACCGCCACCGCCACCGCACGACGATCCACCGCCGCACGAGTGCCCGGAGGAGGAGCCGCAGGACGAGCCACCGCCGCTGTCACCGCCCGCCCACCAGCCTCCGCCGCCCGCGGAGACCCGGCGCCGGGCACGCGTCCCGTGCGGTCCGGTCCTGACCCTGGTCGCCCGCGCAAGGGCCACCATCAGGCCGACGAGAACCCCCGCACCGATCAGCACCATGATGAAGACAGTCATGCCTCTCACCCGCCCTCCTCTCCCCCGAAGCGCGTCTTGCGCCGTCGCTTCCCGGTCTTCCCTTGTTCCTTCGTGACAGGGGGATCCCCCGGGGCGCGCGCCCCAAAGCAGACTTGAGCAACTCCAGAGCTTGGGCACAGGATGGCGCCCATGACACAGGGACGAGCGACACAGGGACGACCGCTGCTCAACCGCCGCCTCGCCGCGTTCGGCACGACGATCTTCGCCGAGATGTCCGCGCTGGCCGCGCGGACCGGTTCCATCAACCTCGGCCAGGGCTTCCCCGACACCGACGGCCCCGAGGAGATCCGGGAGGCAGCGGTCCGGGCGCTGCGCGCCGGGCACGGCAACCAGTACCCGCCGGGCCCCGGCGTCCCGGAACTCCGTAACGCCGTCGCCGCCCACCAGCAGCGTTTCTACGGCCTGACCTGGTCCCCGGACACCGAGGTCCTGGTGACCACCGGGGCCACCGAGGCGATCGCGGCCTCCCTGCTCGCCCTGCTCGAACCGGACGACGAGGTCATCGCGTTCGAGCCGTACTACGACTCGTACGCCGCCTGCATCGCGATGGCGGGCGCCAAGCGCGTGCCGCTCACCCTGCGCGCCCCGGACTTCCGCCCGGACCTCGGCGAACTGCGCGCCCTGATCACCCCGCGCACCCGCCTGCTGCTCCTGAACACCCCGCACAACCCGACCGGCACGGTGCTCACCCCCGACGAGCTGGCCGGGATCGCGGCCCTCGCGGTGGAGCACGATCTGCTGGTGATCACCGACGAGGTGTACGAGCACCTGGTCTTCACGGGGGCGCACCACCCGATCGCCGCGCTGCCCGGGATGCGCGAGCGGACGGTGTCGATCTCCTCGTCGGGCAAGACGTTCTCGTACACCGGGTGGAAGATCGGCTGGGTCACCGGGGACGCGCCGCTGGTGGCGGCCGTGCGCGCGGCGAAACAGTATCTGACCTTCGTCAGCGGGGGCCCGTTCCAGTACGCGATCGCGGAGGCGCTCCAGCTGCCCGACGCGTTCTTCACGGAGTTCCGCGCGTCCATGCGCCGCAAGCGCGATCTGCTCGCGGAGGGGCTGCGGAGCGCGGGCTTCCGGGTGTACGAGCCGGAGGGGACGTATTTCGTCACCACCGACATCTCCCCGTTCGGCGAGGAGGACGCGTACGCCTTCTGCCGGGCGCTGCCGGAGCGCTGCGGGGTGGCCGCCGTGCCGGTCTCGGTCTTCTACGACGATCCGGAGGCAGGCCGGAGCCAGGTCCGGTTCACCTTCTGCAAGCGCGAGGACGTGCTGGAGGAGGCGGTGGAGC
This sequence comes from Streptomyces sp. NPDC006261, assembly GCF_040613515.1. Classification (NCBI taxonomy): domain Bacteria; kingdom Bacillati; phylum Actinomycetota; class Actinomycetes; order Kitasatosporales; family Streptomycetaceae; genus Streptomyces; species Streptomyces sp. NPDC006261. The sequence goes on along the minus strand of NZ_JBEXSI010000027.1, from coordinate 8,466 downwards.
GGCTGCGGCGGCTCGGCTGAACGCCCAGACGGCCCGGGCGGCGGTCGTGTGACCGCCGCCCGGGCCGTTGCCGTGGATGGATCGAGGGGCTAGGCGCCCTCGGTGTCCGTCTTCTCCTCGGCCGACGTGAGGCCCAGGCGCTCGATGAGCCACTTGTCGAACTCGATCGAGGCGCGCACCCAGCTCACCGTCGAGGAGACGAAGTGCTCCAGGCTGACCCCGGTGCCGATGAGCATCTGCGCCTCACCGATCAGCCGGACGGAGCCCGCCTCGCCCTCCTCGCCCTCGTGGGCGTGGGTGTAGACCTTCGGCCACAGAGTGCGGCGGTTCCAGTCGTCGATGGCGTCCAGGAGGACGGGACGCAGATCGAGCGCGTGGGGGCGGTCGTAGAACGTACGGACCGAGAAGACCTGCTGCTCGTCCTCGCCCCGGAACATGAAGTACGTCCGGAACTCCTCCCACGGCGCGGCGAGGTCGCCCTCGTCGTCGACGACGTACTTGAGCTCCATCTGGTCGAGGAGCTGCTTGACGAGGTCCTGGTCAGGGACGACGGGGCCCTCCGGTCCTGCCGCCTGCGGTTCGGGCTGGCCCCCGAAATTAGGAATCGAGGACGGATCGATGCTCACCGTTATTTCCCTTCGTGCGGTTGCGGCCATCCTCTCCCATGGCGGGCGGGGCATGGCAAGCCCGCACGGCCCCTATCCGCCACAAGCTGACAGAGAGCCGGTGGGGACGGGGCCGGACGGGGGGACGCACACAGCGTGTGACGAACCGTGGCCGGGTGTTACGGGCCGGGGGCCTTCCGGGCCCGGTGGTTACGCGGCGCGGCCGACGGTCAGTCCGCCCTCGGACCGGCCCACCCGGACGGTGTCACCGTCCGCGATCTCGCCGGAGAGGATTTCCTTGGCGAGCCGGTCGCCGATCGCCGTCTGGATGAGGCGGCGCAGGGGGCGCGCCCCGTACGCCGGGTCGTTGCCCTCCTCGGCGAGCCAGGCCAGCGCCTCCGGGGTGACCTCCAGGGTGAGCCGCCGGTCGGCGAGCCGGGCCGCGAGGCGGTCGACCTGGAGTTTCGCGATGTGCGCGAGCTCGTCGCCGGAGAGCGCCGAGAAGACCACCAGGTCGTCCAGCCGGTTGATGAACTCCGGCTTGAAGGAGGCCCGCACCACCTCCAGCACCTGTTCCTTCTTGACCTCGGGCTTGACCAGGGGGTCCATCAGGAACTGGCTGCCGAGGTTGGAGGTGAGGACGAGGATGGTGTTGCGGAAGTCCACCGTGCGGCCCTGGCCGTCGGTGAGCCGGCCGTCGTCGAGGACCTGGAGCAGGATGTCGAAGACCTCGGGGTGGGCCTTTTCGACCTCGTCCAGGAGGACGACGCTGTACGGGCGGCGGCGGACGGCCTCGGTGAGCTGGCCGCCCTCCTCGTAGCCGACGTAACCGGGCGGGGCACCGACGAGGCGGGCGACACTGTGCTTCTCGCCGTACTCGCTCATGTCGATGCGGATCATGGCCCGCTCGTCGTCGAAGAGGAAGTCCGCCAGCGCCTTGGCCAGCTCGGTCTTGCCGACGCCGGTGGGGCCGAGGAAGAGGAACGAGCCGGTGGGCCGGTCGGGGTCGGCGATCCCGGCGCGCGTACGGCGTACGGCGTCGGAGACGGCCTGCACCGCCTCGGACTGGCCGATCAGCCGCTTGCCGAGCTCCGCCTCCATCCGCAGCAGCTTCTGGGTCTCGCCCTCGAGCAGCCGCCCGGCCGGGATTCCGGTCCAGGCGCCGACGACGTCCGCGATGTCGTCCGGGCCGACCTCCTCCTTCACCATGGTGTCCTTGGAGGCCTCCTGCTCCGCCTCGGCCGCCTCCTCCAACTCCCGCTCCAGCCCGGGGATCTCCCCGTACAGGAGCTTGGAGGCGGCGTCGAAGTCACCGTCGCGCTGGGCGCGTTCGGCCTGGCCGCGCAGTTCGTCGAGGCGCTCCTTGAGCTCACCGACCCGGTTGAGGCCCTGCTTCTCCTTCTCCCAGCGGGCGTTGAGGCCGCGCAGCTCCTCCTCCTTGTCGGCGAGGTCGCGGCGCAGCTTCTCCAGGCGCTGCTTGGAGGCGGCGTCCGACTCGTTCTTCAGCGCCAGCTCCTCCATGCGCAACCGGTCGACGGAACGCTGGAGTTCGTCGATCTCCAGGGGCGAGGAGTCGATCTCCATACGGAGCCGGGAGGCGGCCTCGTCGACCAGGTCGATGGCCTTGTCGGGGAGGAAGCGGGAGGTGATGTAGCGGTCGGAGAGGGTGGCCGCGGCGACGAGTGCCGAGTCCGCGATCTGCACCTTGTGGTGGGCCTCGTAACGGCCCTTGAGACCGCGCAGGATCGCGATGGTGTCCTCGACGGACGGCTCCGCGACCAGCACCTGCTGGAAGCGGCGCTCCAGGGCGGGGTCCTTCTCGATGCGCTCGCGGTACTCGTCGAGCGTGGTCGCGCCGACCATGCGCAGCTCACCGCGGGCCAGCATCGGCTTGAGCATGTTGCCCGCGTCCATGGCGGAGTCGCCGCCCGCCCCGGCGCCGACGACGGTGTGCAGTTCGTCGATGAAGGTGATGATCTGGCCGTCGCTCTCCTTGATCTCGGAGAGGACGGTCTTCAGGCGCTCCTCGAACTCGCCGCGGTACTTCGCGCCCGCGACCATCGCGCCGAGGTCGAGCGAGACGAGGCGCTTGTTCTTCAGACTCTCGGGGACGTCGCCCTTGACGATCCGCTGGGCCAGCCCCTCGACGACGGCGGTCTTGCCGACGCCGGGCTCACCGATGAGCACCGGGTTGTTCTTCGTCCGGCGCGACAGCACCTGCACGACGCGGCGGATCTCCTGGTCGCGGCCGATGACCGGGTCCAGCTTGCCTTCGCGCGCGGCGGCCGTGAAGTCGGTGCCGAACTTCTCCAGGGCCTTGTACTGGCCCTCCGGGTCGGGTGTGGTCACGCGACGCCCTCCCCTGCTCGTCTCGAACGCGGCCAGCAGCTTCTTGGCAGTGGCCCCCTGTCCGTCGAGGATCTCACCGGCCCGTCCGCCCTTCGCGGCGATCCCGATGAGCAGGTGCTCGGTGGAGAGGTACTCGTCGCCCAGCTCCTTCGCCCGCTGGGCCGCGTCCTGGATGACTGCCAGCAGCTCACGGTTGGGCTGCGGCGGGGCCACGGTGGAGCCGGTGACGCTGGGCAGGGCCCCGAGCAGCTTCTCGGTCCGGGCGCGCACCACGGCCTGGTCGGCCTCGACGGCGGCCAGCAGGTCGGTGATGTTCTCGTTGTCCTCACCCGCCAGGAGCGCGAGCAGCAGGTGCCCGGGGGTGAGGTCGGGGTGCCCGTCCTTCACGGCCCTGTCGGTGGCCGCGTTGATGGCGTCCCGGCTCTTGTTGGTCAGCTCGGCGTCCACGTGTGCTTACTCCTCCTCGCAGCTGGGGTACCTGATGTTTCCAACCTGCACAAAGTTGAGTCTATTCCACTCAAGCCAAGGATACGGCACCCGCCGGCCCCTTCCGTTCCGAGTCAACCGGCCCCCGGAACCGCCCGCCACCGCACCGTCACCCCCTGCGGCCTACGCTTCACCCCATGGCAGACGTACGGAACCCCACCCCCGGCTACCTCGCCTTCTGGCGCGAGCGGCACGTGTGCACCCTGACGACGCTCCGCCCCGACGGCACACCGCACGTGGTGCCGGTGGGCGTGACGTACGACCCGGAGGCCGGGGTGGCACGCGTGATCACCGGCAAGGGCACCCGCAAGGTCGCCAACATCCTGGCGGCCGGCCCGGAGGGGGCACGGGTCGCCGTCTGCCAGATGCACAAGGCCCGCTGGGCGACGCTGGAGGGCCGCGCGACCATCCGCAGCGAGCCGGAGGCCGTCGCGGACGCGGTGAGCCGTTACGCGGAGCGCTACGAGCGCACGCCGAGGCCCAACCCGGAGCGGATCGTCATCGAGATCGCCCTCGACCGGGCGCTCGGAAACGCCTGAGGCCCCCCGGACCGACACAGCACAACGGCGCCACCGTGTTCAGGTCACGGTGACGCCGCTGTGTGGGGGAAGCGCCGGAGCGATAGGTGACGACGGGGGAATCGCTCAGGCACTGCGGGGGGTGGCGGAAAGGGGTTCTGGCGCGATCAGCTCATGATCCCGCTGATCGAGGTTCACAAAGATCATTCCGTACCTGACGGCGCAGCGGACGGGCTGTGGCGCGCCACGGGGACGCCGGAGACAGCGATAGGCGCGGACGTCTTCGTCCTCTTCCATCACCACGACGATCGGCTCTCCGAACAGGGTGACCATCAACGAGTCGCCACGGCGGGGGAGTGCCGTGAGCAGATCGATGAAATGCCACCCTGAGCGATAGGCGGTTGCCATCTCGCGCCGGAAGGTGCGGTCGTCCGGCGGCGTGGTCATGCCCGGTCCTTTTCGGTCGGGGCGAAGTCCCACCCCATGTCAGGTCCGTGCTCGGCGGCCGTGGACGCTTCCGCGAGCTTGGCGGGCGCCGCATCCCAGGCCGTCGGGGCGGAGTCCCACCCCATGTCAGGTCCGCGCTCGGCGGCCGTGGACGCTTCCGCGAGCTTGGCGGGCGCCGCGTCCCAGGCCAGGTCGGCGGGCGGCCGGCCCTGGGACTGCACGGCGACCGTGCTGTCCGTACCTGCCACCGCGGGGCTCAGAGCACCGAGAGCCACGGACACAAGCCCGGCGGAGAAGGCCACGGCAAGCACCGAGCGAAGCGATTTCTTACTCATAGTGGGCTTCGTCCTCACTTCCAAGGTTTCCTCTCCCCCGCACCACAAGACGATGGCGCATCAAGGCACGTCAAACCACCGAAACGATGCATCATGTTCCTGCTGATGCATGTTCCTGGGGGGTGGAGAATTGACCACAGATAGAGCGAAAGCGACACATCCCCACTCTGTCACCACTTTGTGCGACGAGGGGGCCCGGCTCTACACGAGCGCGCTCAGCGTGGGGAAGATAGCCCGCACCGAGGCGGAAGCCGCCCCGTGCCTGCTGGAGTTCGCCCTGCTGCACCCCGATCCGGACGACCCCGCCTGGCTCCGGCCGGTACCCGCTTTCGCGGCGCTCACGCAGCGGCTCCACCCCATCGAGAAGGAGATCCAGGAGCGCAGGCGGCTCTCCGTGGAGCTGGCCGAGGCGTTCGAGCCCTTCATGACCATCAGCGCCCAGGCCCCGCCGACCACGCACTCGATCACGGTCGTCGAAGGCATCGACCGCATCAACGCCTCCATAGAGCTCGCCCTCTCCGAGTGCCAGTCGGAGGTGCTCACCATCCAGCCCGGGGGCGGGCGCAGCGAGGTCGCGCTCAACATCGCCATGGAACGCGGGAACACGCTCATGCAGCGCGGAGTCGCCATGCGCACCCTGTACCAGCACACGGTCCGGCACAGCCAGGGCACGCTCAATTACGTGGCCCGCATGGCCGAAAGCAAAATGGAGATCCGGACCCTCGAGGAACTCGTCGAGCGCCTCATGATCTTCGACCATACGGTCGCCTTCATCCCCGCCACGGAGGACCGGACCGTCGCCCTCGAACTGCGGCATCCGGTCATAGTGAAATACCTCGTCAAGGTCTTCGAGCAGTTCTGGCACCGCGGGACCCCGCTGCAGGAGCAGATCCCTTACGACCCCGGACCGGAAGGCATCTCCGGAGTCCGTCATTCCATCGCCAAACTTCTGGTCGAGGGCCACGTGGACGAGGCCATCGCCCGCCGTCTCGGCATGAACGTGCGCACCTGCCGCTCCCACATCGCCAAGCTCAGTGTCGCGCTCGGCAGCAACAGCCGGGCCCAACTCGGTTATCTCATCGCGCGGTCAGGAATCCTGGAATCGGACTCCTGACCGCGCGAACGATCCCCCCGCAAGGACACCCGGAGCGGCTGCGCAAGGGGGGAGCACAGCCGGCACCCACAGGTCGTGCCGAGGGAATTCCCGGCTCCCCCGGCGCCCCCACACTCCCCTCAGAACTACGCTGGCACCACCGTCAACTTGTTGCACTGCACAAAGCAGGGGGATCCCAAACGGGATGCAATGAAGTCAGATCGGGGCGTCCTCCACACGCGCATACCGACCTGTGCGATCACGCGCATACCGAGCTGTGCGATCCAGCGCTCCGCCTGTACGAGAAAGCCCTTCGCGCAGGGCGGATACCGCGCTCCGATCGCACCGGAGCCCCCTGTCTGACCGAACTGGCCCTGCTGCATCCCGACCCGTGGGACGAAGCGTGGATGGGACCCGTACCGCCGTCGGCCGCCCTGGACCATCTGCTGCGACCGGTCTCCCGGGAGATCGACGAACGCCTGCGCCTCGCGACGGGGCCCTGGCCAACGCCCACACCGCCATCCCGCGGGGAGCCAGCCTCCGGGCCCAGGCCGTCCCGCTGGCGGAGAACCACCAGGCGGCCGCGTCCAACGCGCCGGTCACGGCAGTCCAGCACAGCATCGCCCGCCTCCTCACCGAAGGCCACGTCGACGACGTGGTGCCCGGGAGACGGGCATCAGCGTCCGCACCTGCCGCTCCCGCATCGCCAAGCTCATGCAGACCCTCGGAGCCACCAGCCGCACCCATCTCGGCGCCCTGCTCGTCGAGTCGGGCATCGCCAGGGCGAATCCGCGCGAGCCTCTGCCGCAGACCTCGAGGCCGTACACGACGGCGGGGCCGGAAGAGCATCCGCTCCTCCGGCCCCGCCGCACACAGGCGTGTGCCCTACTCCGTGGGCGACCTCTTCGGCTTCGGCCGCCAGACCACCAGCGCGCTGGTCTGCTGCACGTCCTGGTACGGCACGAGGTCGCGGCGGTACGAGGCGTGCACCTGGGCCTCGCGCTGCTGCAGGGCGACCGCAGCGCCGTCCACCGCCGCCGAGAGCTCGGCGACGCGCTGCTGGAGCGCGGCCACCTGGTTCTCCAGCTCGATGATGCGCTTGATGCCCGCCAGGTTGATGCCCTCGTCCTGCGACAGCTGCTGCACGGTGCGCAGCAGCTCGATGTCGCGGGCCGAGTAGCGGCGGCCGCGGCCGGCCGTACGGTCGGGGGAGACCAGGCCGAGACGGTCGTACTGGCGCAGTGTCTGCGGGTGCAGGCCCGAGAGCTGGGCCGCGATCGAGATCACGTACACCGGTGATTCATCGGTCAGCTGGTACGGATTGCGTCGACGGCCGTCCATCTCAAGCTCCCTTCGCGGCCTGGAACAGTTCCGCCCGCGGGTCCTCGTCCGCGGTCGCCTTGCGGTAGGCCTCCAGCGCGTCCCTGGCCTCCTGGCCGAGGCCCTTGGGGACCGCCACCTCCACGGTGACCAGCAGGTCGCCGCGGGTGCCGTCCTTGCGGACCGCGCCCTTGCCCCGGGCGCGCATCGTACGCCCGTTCGGGGTTCCGGGGGGCAGTTTCAGGGTGACCGGCGGACCGCCGAGGGTGGGCACCTTCACCTCGCCGCCCAGCGTCGCCTCCGGGAAGGTGACGGGCACGGTGACCGTGAGGTTGTCGCCCTTGCGGCCGAAGACCGGGTGGGCGCCGACGTGGACGACGACGTACAGGTCGCCGGCCGGGCCGCCGCGCTCGCCCGGGCCGCCCTTGCCGCGCAGCCGGATCCGCTGGCCGTCGGAGACGCCCGCCGGAATCCTGACCTGCATGGTGCGGGCCGACTTCGCGCGGCCGCTGCCGTGGCAGACCTCGCAGGGGTCCTGGGCGATGAGGCCCCGGCCCTTGCAGTCCACGCAGGGGTCGGTGAGCGAGAAGCCGCCGCCCGTGCCGCGCGAGACCTGGCCGGTGCCGACGCAGGTCGGGCAGACCCTGGGAGTGCCGTTCTTGTCGCCGGTGCCGGAACACGCCTTGCAGGGCGCCTGGCTGGACATCCGCAGCGGGACCGTGGCCCCGTCGACCGCCTCGGTGAAGCTGAGCGTCACCTCGGACTCGATGTCCTGGCCGCGCCGCGGCTGGACCCGGGTGCCCGTGCCGCCGCGGTTGAACAGCCCGCCGAAGACGTCGCCGAGACCGCCCCCGCCGCCGAATCCGCCGCCCGCACCGCCCTGTCCGCCACCCGGTGCGCCTCCGCCGAAGAGGTCGCCCAGGTCGAAGTTGAAGTTGCCTCCCGCACCACCGGGGCCGGGGCGGAAGCCACCGTTGCCGAAGAGGGCGCGCGCCTCGTCGTACTCCTTGCGCCGCTTGGTGTCACCGAGGACGTCGTTCGCCTCGGAGATCTCCTTGAAGCGCTCCTCCGCCTTGGCGTCGCCCTTGTTGGCGTCGGGGTGGAACTCGCGGGCGAGCTTGCGGTACGCCTTCTTGATCTCGGCGTCGGTGGCGTCCTTGGGGACGCCGAGGACCTTGTAGTAGTCCTTCTCGACGAAGTCCTTCGTGCTCATCGACGTGCGGGCCCAGTTGGCGGGAGCCTGGTCGACCGTCGTGGTTCTGGCACTGCTGCCGGTGGCGGGTCTGGGGCTGGGCGCCGCGCTGGGAGCCGAT
>NZ_JBEXSI010000026.1:0-102064 GCF_040613515.1 Streptomyces sp. NPDC006261 | reverse complement strand
ACCTCTGCGGGGACGGACTCGCCGGTCAGCATCGACGCGTCGACGGCCGAGCTTCCCTCGACGACCCTGCCGTCGGTGGCGATCTTCTCCCCGGGCCGGACCAGGAAGTGGTCCCCGACCTGGAGTTCGGCGGTCGGCACGGTCACCTCGCGGCCCCCGCGCAGGACGGTGACCTCCTTCGCGCCCAGCTCCATGAGCGCCCGGAGCGCGGCCCCGGCCTTCCGCTTGGAGCGGGCCTCGAACCAGCGCCCGGCGAGGATGAAGGCGGTCACCCCGGCGGCGGCTTCGAGATAGATGTTGCCGGCGCCGTCGCTGCGCGCGATGGTCAGCTCGAACGGGTGTGTCATCCCGGTCATGCCCGCCGTACCGAAGAACAGCGCCCACACCGACCACAGGAACGCGGCCGACGTACCGACCGAGATCAGCGTGTCCATGGTCGCCGCACCGTGCCGGAGGTTGGTCCAGGCGGCACGGTGGAAGGGCCAGCCGGCGTAGGTGACGACGGGGGCGGCGAGGGTCAGGGAGAGCCACTGCCAGTTGTCGAACTGGAGGGCCGGGATCATCGCCATCGCGATCACCGGGACGGCGAGGACGAGCGAGGTGATCAGACGTTGGCGGAGGGCCGTGAGCCCGTCGTCGGGATCGGGCTCCGCCGCCGTCCCGCTCTTCCCCGTCTTCGGGGGTGGCGGTTCCTGGGCTGTGTAGCCGGTGGCTTCGACGGTGGAGATCAGGTCCTGTACGGAGACGTCCTCGCCCCGGTACGTCACCTTCGCCTTCTCGGTGGCGTAGTTGACGGTCGCCTCCACGCCGTCCATCCGGTTGAGCTTCTTCTCGATGCGGGCCGCGCAGGAGGCGCAGGTCATCCCTCCGATGGCGAGCTCGACGGTGCCGGTGGCGGGGGCGGTGTCCATGCCGGTGAGGGTGGTGGCGGAGTGGGTGGGCACGGGGTCCTCCTGGCGGTGGTCACGTATACCCCTAGGGGGTATCCCTTTCTCTTTCATGTATACCCCCCACCCCTATGAAGTGCAAGGCGCGCCGGGCGGTGCCTGCCGGGCGGGCTCGCGCAATTCCGCGATCATGCGTTCAATTGGAGGGCTGCGCGGCCGCTCGGCCGCCCCGTAGGCTGGCCATTGGACTAGACCTATAGCGCGTATCGGAGGAATGGGGACCCATGAGCAACCGTGCAGTCCTGGAGGTGATCGCTCTCGACGCGGAGGACGCGGTCGCTGCCCAGGCAGGTGGCGCAGACCGCCTCGAACTGGTCACCGACATGGCCGCGGACGGCCTGACGCCGTCACGGGAGACCTTCGCGGCGATCCGGTCGGCCGTGGACATCCCGCTGCGCGTCATGCTCAGGGTGGCGGACGGGTTCGCCGCCGGTGACATCGACGTGCTGGTCGGCAAGGCCCGCGAGATGCGGAGGGCCGGCGCCGACGAGTACGTCCTCGGCTTCCTCGACGAGGACGGCCACGCCGACCTCGTGGCCGTCGAGCGGATCGTCGCCGAGCTGGACGGCGCCCGGTGGACGTTCCACCGCGCGATCGACCGGGCCACCGACCGCGACGCCCTGCGCAAGCAGCTCGCGGACCTGCCCGGCCTGGACACGTACCTCACGGCGGGTTCGCCGGCCGGGGTCGACGACGGCATCCCGACGCTGCTCGCCGAGGCCGCCCGCACCCGGGAGCCGGGCTACGAGCCGCAGATCCTGGTGGGCGGCGGCCTCCAGCTCCACCACCTGCCGCAGCTCCGGGCGGCGGGCATCGACGCCTTCCACATCGGCGGCGCGGCCCGTCCGGCCGGCTGGTCGGCGCCGGTGGACGCGGCGGCGGTACGGGAGTGGCGCCAGGCGCTCGACGCCTGAGGCCCGAGGAGCGTGGGGCGAGGGCCGCAGAGGCCCCGCCCCTCTCCCCCCGGGGCTCATCTACCCCAGCGCCTCCGGCAACGCCGCCGCGTGCACCACCGTCAGCCCCGACACCGCACGGGTCAGCGCGACGTACAGCCGCCGCAGCCCGGTCCGCTCGTCCGGCTCGCCGTCCACCACGGCCGCCGGCTCGTCGAGCACCACGTAGTCGTACTCCAGGCCCTTCGCCAGCGACGCGGGCACCAGCGTCAGCCGCGACTCGGCGGTGGTCTCCTCACCAGGGGAGAGGTACGCGTGGCCCGCGGCCTCCAACGCCGCACCCAGCGCCGGAATCCGGGCGTCGGCGGCGATCAGCCCGATGGACCCCTCGTGGCGCAGCGACTCCTCGCAGCCGGCGACGACGGCGGCATCCAGAGCATCCGCCCCGGCCACCTCCCGTACGACCAGCGAACCCGGCGACTCACGCACCGACTCCACCGCCGCCAGCCCCGGCGAGATCGCGGGCAGCAGCCGGGAGGCGTACGCGATCACCTCGCGCGGCACGCGGAAGCCGGCCGTCAGCTCCTCCACCACCGCGTCCCCCTTCCCGAGGTGGAACAACGCCTCGTCCCAGCTCTCCGTGGACCACGGCGTCGTCCCCTGCGCGAGGTCCCCGAGCACGGTCGCCGAGCCCGTGGAGCAGCGCCGCCCCACCGCCCGGTACTGCATGGGGGAGAGGTCCTGCGCCTCGTCGAGCACGACATGGCCGAGCGAGTGCGTACGGGCCACCAGGTCACGGGCCTCGTCGATGAGCACCGCGTCCGCCGCCGACCACCTGGCCGACTTCACGCTCCGGGCGGGCTTCGCCCAGAGGATCAGCTTCTGCTCGTCCTCGCTGAGCAGCCCCTGCGCGTGGACGGCCAGGAACTCCGGGTCGGCCAGCAGCCGCAGCACGAGTTTCGCCGGGTCGACGGCGGGCCAGATCGCCTTCACGGCTGCCTTGACCGCGGGGTTGCGGGCCACGGTGTTCTGCACCCGGTCGTCGGGGGCCTCGCCGGCCTCCTCCATCCGTACGAGGACGGCGTGCGCGATCCGCTGCGGCAGGGCCTCGTGGGCGGAGCCGTACCGCATGTCCCGGGCGAGCAGCTCGTCGACCATCTCCTCGATCTCGTACGCGGGCACGCGCCAGCGCCGCGACCCGCGCACCACGACGACGGGCTCGGTGGGGGTGGTGACGTGCGAGCGGATCGCCCGGCGCAGGACCTCGGCCATCCGGGCGTCGCCCTTGATGACGGCGGCGGCCGCGTCGTCCACGCCCCTGACCTCCACGTCCGCCGTCACCAGGTCGTCGACGGTGGCCTGCTTGACCTCCAGCTCACCGAGGGCGGGCAGGACCTGCTCGATGTAGTGGAGGAAGGACCGGTTCGGCCCGATGACGAGGGTGCCCGTGCGGGCGAGACGGTCCCGGTGCGCGTACAGCAGGAACGCCACCCGGTGGAGGCCGACGGCGGTCTTCCCGGTGCCGGGGCCGCCCTGCACGCAGACGGTGCCGCCGAGCCCGCTCCGGACGATCTCGTCCTGCTCGGGCTGGATGGTGGCGACGATGTCGCGCATCGGGCCGACGCGGGGCCGCTCGATCTCCGCCTGCAGGAGGCGGCTGGTGTGCGCGACCTCCAGGGGGTCGGTGAGGTGCTCGTCCTCGTACGCGGTGAGCTCGCCGGCCGTGTACCCGAAGCGGCGGCGGAGCCCGACGTCCCGGGGGTTCTTCGGGGACGCCTGGTAGTACGGCTGGGAGACCGGGGCCCGCCAGTCGATGACCATCGGATCCCCGGCGGCGTCGTGGACGTGGCGGCGCCCGATGTAGAACCGCTCGCCCTCCGCGCCCTCGGCCAGGCCGCCGCCGACGGCGTGGAGGTAGTCGAGGCGGCCGAAGAACAGGGGGGTGTGGGAGAGGTCGGCGAGCGCCTTGACGCGGTCGTCGATCTGGGACTGGAGCACGGCGGCGTTGACCCAGTTCGCGGTGACATCGCGGATGTCGAGGGCCTGGACGTCCTCGCGCATCGCGCGCAGGGCGGCACGGGACGCGGCGAGATGGGCACGCTCGTGCGCCAGGGGGTCGGTGGTGGAATCGCTTTCTGCTACGTGCGCGGGCACGGTGTTGCCTCCGGCTCTTCAACGCAGGACGGCGGACCGCACCGCGCTCCGGTGGCATCGGATGGCATCGGAGCCGTCGGGTGGTCCGCTGGGAAGGTTCGATCGCGCGGGTGTCGGCCGGTTTCCGTCCGGTCGGCGGCGCTCCCGGGGCCGTTGACTCGGCGCAGGAGGCGGGCAGACCGGCGATTGTAGCCACACGGCGGGGCCCGAGCGAAACGGAATACGGCTGCCCCGGAGGCGGAGGAGCCAGGGGTACCCGTAGGGGATGTACGCGGCCCGGGCGGTACTGGAGAGCTACACGCCCGGCGCGCAGGTTCCCTCTGCGGGCCGACGCGCCCATATGGGTGACGGGAGCACCATGGATACATGAGCACAGCCACCCTGAACCCACGCAGGACCCGGTCCGCGCACGGCGCGACCGCGGTCACCGGTCACCACCGCACCCACCGCGTCGGAGACGCCGTACGCGCCGTCAAGGTCTTCGTGACGACCGCCTTCGGGGTCGTCGTCCTGGGGGAGTACGCGGAGGAGGCAGGGGTCCGGCGGGCCCGCTGAGGCACCCGCCGTACGCCCGCCTCCCTCTCAGCTTCCGCTCTCGGGGTTATCGCTCTCAGTCACCCGCGAGCAGCTCGTCCGCGTCCACGATCCGGTACGCGTACCCCTGCTCGGCCAGGAACCGCTGGCGGTGCGCCGCGAAGTCCTGGTCGATGGTGTCGCGGGCGACGACCGAGTAGAACCGCGCCTCGTGCCCGTCGGCCTTCGGCCGCAGGACGCGCCCCAGCCGCTGCGCCTCCTCCTGGCGCGACCCGAAGGTCCCGGATACCTGGATGGCGACGGTGGCCTCGGGCAGGTCGATGGAGAAGTTGGCGACCTTGGAGACGACCAGGACGCTGATCTCCCCGTTACGGAACGCGCCGAAGAGCTTCTCCCGCTGGGCGTTGCTGGTCTCGCCCTTGATGACGGGGGCGTCCAGGTGCTCGCCGAGCTCGTCGAGCTGGTCGATGTACTGGCCGATGACGAGGGTCTGTTCGCCCTGGTGCTTGCGTACGAGCGCCTCGGTCACCTTCCGCTTGGTGGCCGTCGTGGCGCAGAACCGGTACTTCTCCTCCGCCTCGGCCGTCGCGTACGCGAGCCGCTCGGAGTCGGTGAGGTTGACCCGTACCTCCACGCAGTCGGCGGGCGCGATGTAGCCCTGCGCCTCGATCTCCTTCCACGGGGCGTCGAACCGCTTGGGCCCGATGAGCGAGAACACGTCCGACTCCCGCCCGTCCTCCCGCACGAGCGTCGCCGTGAGACCCAGCCGCCGCCGGGCCTGGAGGTCGGCGGTGAACTTGAAGACGGGCGCGGGCAGCAGGTGGACCTCGTCGTAGACGACCAGCCCCCAGTCGCGGGAGTCGAAGAGCTCCAGGTGCGGGTAGATGCCCTTACGCCGGGTGGTCAGCACCTGGTAGGTGGCGATGGTGACCGGCCGGATCTCCTTCTTCGTACCGCTGTACTCGCCGATCTCCTCCTCGGTGAGCGAGGTCCGCTTCACCAGCTCGTGCTTCCACTGGCGGGCGGAGACGGTGTTGGTGACGAGGATCAGCGTGGTCGCCTTGGCCTCGGCCATCGCACCGGCGCCCACGAGGGTCTTCCCGGCCCCGCACGGCAGGACGACCACCCCCGACCCGCCGTGCCAGAACCCTTCCACCGCCTGCCTCTGGTACGGCCGCAGCGCCCAGCCGTCCTCGGCCAGCTCGATGGGGTGCGCCTCGCCGTCGACGTAACCCGCGAGGTCCTCGGCGGGCCAGCCCAGCTTCAGCAGGGTCTGCTTGATCTGCCCGCGCTCGGAGGGGTGCACGGCCACGGTGTCCGGGTCGAGCCGGGCGCCGACGAGCGGCTGCACCTTCTTCGACCGCAGGATCTCCTCCAGCACGGGCCGGTCGGTGCTGGTGAGCACGAGGCCGTGCACCGGGTGCTTGGAGAGGGTGAGCCGCCCGTACCGTGCCATCGTCTCGGCGATGTCGACCAGGAGCGCGTGCGGCACGGGGTAGCGGGAGAACTCCACCAGGGCGTCGACGACCTGCTCGGCGTCGTGCCCGGCGGCGCGGGCGTTCCACAGCCCGAGCGGGGTGACCCGGTACGTGTGGATGTGCTCGGGCGCACGCTCCAGCTCCGCGAAGGGTGCGATGACCCGGCGGCAGGCGTCCGCCAGCTCGTGGTCGACCTCGAGGAGCAGTGTCTTGTCGCTCTGGACGATGAGGGGTCCGGTCACGCGCTTCGGCCCTTTCTGCGGGGTGCGGGCCACGGATGCGGCCAAACGTCCAGTGTGCCGCATCGGGGGGCGGGGTGGGGCGGGTGTGCGTTCAGCCCCCGGCGCGGGGCCTGTGCTGCGGCCCGAAGCGCACGGGGACGCCGGGGGAGTACAGCACGCTCACCGGCTCCCCGGCCGGCGCGGGCAGCCCGCCGGCCGCCACCAGGTCCTCGTCGCACTCCAGCAGCTCCGCCCGGTGCAGGGGCCACCGGGGGTGGGCGTTGGGCAGGTAGGCGGTCCGCCCGAAGAACGAACTGTGCAGGGCCCAACGGGCGGTGAGGAAGTGCTCCAGAGGCGTCGGCTCCTCGATCGCCTCGCCCGCCCGCAGCACGATCCTGCTCCGCGCACCGCGCGGCCCGGGCCAGCGCCGGGTGCTCGTGTACGTGAGGGTGTCGCCGCGGCGCTCGATGTCCATCCGGGCCCACACGTACGGCAGCCGGACCGCGGCCCGCGCCACGGCGACGGGGATCAGCCGCGAGGCGTCGAGGGACCGGAAGACGACACCCCGCCGCCCGCGCTCATCGACCGAGTACAGCCGCACGTTGGTCTCGGGAAAGGTCCCCAGATACGGAAGCCCCGGCAGCCCGAGCCCGCCCACCCGGTACATCCGGAACGCCACGAGCCCCACATAGGTCGCCCCGTCGAAGGTGTCCGGCACCGTCCCCGGCGGCAACAGCGGCGCCACGTCCGCCGGATCGACCGTCCAGTGCAGGAACGCCAGGTCCAGCCAGGACTGCGTGAGCAGCGGCCGCATCGGCGCGGCGGGCGGTCGGGGCGAAACCGGCTCAGGCACCACCGGTCGGGGCGGTACCGGCTTCTGGTCGGGAGCCTGGTCAGCGAAGGGCATTCCCGCAGCATTGCAGACCGCGGCCATAGGAGACCGCCCGCCCGTGCAACGGACGATACCTGCCCGGTGGTGGCGCTACTCGGCCGGCTGGCCGCCGTACGCAGCCGCGCACGTGCCGTAGGCGACATGACCACCGTGTCCGACTGCGACGTCCACCTGCGCAGACATTCCAAGGGGCACCAGTGATCGCGCGGGGCGATGGGAGAACGTCCCGGAAGACAGGGTGGCGCTATCCCTCCCCGTCCTCCGCGAGCTCCGCCACCCCCGTGATCCGGTGCAGCGCGAACGTGCGGACCTCGTCGGCCGTGTGGTCGTACGCCGTGACGAAGCCGCCCTCCACGCGGACCGGGGCGATCACGCGCTGGCTGGCCGCGCCCTCCGCGTTGACGTAGCCGATCCAGACCGCGGAGCCCGTCATCGCGGCCGCCTGGACCGTGGCCAGGGTCTCCGCGGAGGTGGTGCGGGGCAGGGAGCCGGAGGCCGTGGTGGACGACGGGCCGCCCTCCGCCGGCTCCTTGCGGATCACCGTGGCCGCCGTGTCGCCCGCGCGGATGGCCCGTACCGCCGCGCCGAGCAGGGTGTCGTCCGGGGTCGGCGGGCCTTCGGGGACCGGGGTGGGAGGGGTGCGGGGCGGGGTGCGACGGGCACCGGCGCGGGTGATCAGGACGTCGCCCTCGGCGGATTCGGCGGCGGGGGCGTACCCCATCTCGCGCAGCGCTTCGAGGAGGGAGCCGGGGTCGGCCTGGGAGGCCAGGACCGTGGGGGCAAGGCGGCGGAGCCGGAGTCCGGTGGAGCGGCGGTCGGCCAGGATCTCGTTGAGGACCGCCTCGTCGTCGCAGCGTACGTACGCGGAGGCCGCCCCGATCCGCAGGTGGCCGTGGCGGCGGGCCACGTCGTCGATCAGGTAGCTCAGCGGCTGCGGCACCGGCGTACGGCTGTGCGCGGCCAGCAACGCGTGCAGGTCTGCCGCCGCCTGCCCGGCGTCCAGCGCGCGGCGTACGGAGCCGGGCGTGAAGCGGTAGACCGTCGCCCCGCCCTTCGACTCCACGTCGGCCAGGACCGAGAGCGTCTCCGCCAGCGGGCGTTCCAGGGGGCCCGGTGCCACGGCTGTCAGGTCCGCCTGGAGCAGGACGTGGTCCAGGGGTTCGGGCAGGAGCGGGGCCAGGAGGGCGGCGGCCGCGTCCTCGCCCTCGTCCAGCAGGGCGCGGGCCTGCGAGGCGAGCGCGCCGCGGCCCGTGATGCCCAGCAGCTCCGCCTCGTTGAGCGTCCACAGGGCGAGGCGGGAGCGGAGGTCGGTGCCCTCTCCGGAGGGCGAAGAACCGCGCAACGGGCGTTCCCAGCGCAGCCGTCGCAGCAGCGTCTCCGGGTCCGGCGCGGTGCCCGGCGGCAGTTCGGCGAAGAGGGCCAGCACCCGGCGGCGTACCTCGGGGGCGGCCGAGCGGTCCAGCTCGGGGCCGAGTGCGGACAGGGCCCGGCCCTTCGCGTCCTGGCCGCCGACCAGGCCGGGGACCCGGGTGGCCGGGAGCCAGGCGTTGGCGAGATGGGTCCAGCGGTCCTGGGAGGAGAGGTCGAGCCACTCGTCGTACGCGGGCGTCGGCGCGTACCGCTCGTCGCTCATGCCGTCGGTGGCCAGCAGTCCGGCCGCGTAGGCGAGTTCGACCCAGAACGCGGCGATCGGCTCCGACACGTCCAGCGCGGTCGCCGTCCGTTTCAGCTCCCGCACGCTCAGGCCGCCCGCGCGCAGGATCGCCGGGCCGCCGCCGTTCCAGAGCTTCAGCAGCTCCTCGACCGTGGACAGCGCGGTGAACGCCTGGCCGGCCGCCGCTCTGTCCACAGCCTGTGGATCACGTTCGGCCGCCGCCGCGACGACCGGGGGGACCGGTTCCGGTACGCGGTGGGCGCGGCCGGCGCGCAGATGGAGGGCGGCCTCACGCGGCAGGACCACCGTGCGCGTGGAGACCGGCAGCAGCAGGCCCCGGTCGCGCAGCCACTTCACGGGCGGCGTCGGGTTCGGGGTGACCTCGCCGTACGGCGGCCCCCACACCAGCCGGTCCAGGACGGACAGCGCCTCCACCGGGGCCGTGTCCAGCAGCTCCGCCATCCGCGTCCGGTCCGTGAACAGGGCCGACAGCGCGGCCACCGCCGAGACCGGGTCGTGCGTGGCGGGGAGTCCGGACGCCACCAGGATCTCCTGGAGCCGGCCCGGCGACATCCCGGCCGTCGCCTCGGCGACCGTCGGGCCGAGGCCGGTGGGGGAGGGGTGCTGCGGGGACGGGGCGAGCAGCTCGCGGGCCGTACGCACCAGCCGTAGCCGTTCGTCCTCGCCCCAGACCAGGGCCTGTTCGCGCAGCGTCGCCAGCGCGCCCGGAAGGGCGGCGGTGACCGCCGCCCCCAGGTCGTCGCGCTGCTCGCCGTCGTCGAGCCCGTCGCCGGTGAGGAGCGAGAGCAACGTGTCGTACGGGGCCGGGTCCGGGGCCACCGCCAGTGCCTCGGCGGTCTGCAGTGCGAACCGGTCCAGGTGTTCCAGCGCACGGACCACCGAGGCCCGGGTGCCGGCCCTCGTGGCGAGCTGGGTGATGTCGTTCGGCACCGGGTTGAGGAGGTCGGGGCGGGCACGCAGCAGCCCGGCCAGCGATTCGTCGCCCCGGGCGCGCAGGGCTTCGGCGAGCGTGCGCGGTGGTGTGGTCGTCCCCATCCGTCCCACGTTAGCCGCTGAAACGCTACCGTCGGGGCAGGGCCGCTAGAGGGGATGCACCGCGTGGGGATCGAGAGCGACCAGCTCGTCTACGACTACCTGAGCCGGGTCGGCGACCTGGCCCAGCAGCGACAGCTGTCGTCGGGCGCCCGGATGCGGCTCGTCTCGACGCTGCGGGGCGAGATCGACCGGCGCCGCGCGAGCGAGGGCGCGGACTCCCCGGCGGCCGTGCGGCGGATCATCGGCAGGCTCGGGAGCCCGGACGAACTGGTCAGCGCGGCGGCGGAGTCGGGCGACGGGACGGTGTCGTTGCCGTCGGCGCGTACGGGGGGCGGTGCGGCCGTTCCCCGGCCCCGGAGCGGGTTCCTCCGCAAGGGCCCGAAGGAGCCGGACGAGCCGGGGGCGGCCTCCGGTCCCGCCCCGAAAGCCGGTTCCTGGCGGGGCGCGTCGCGACGGGGCGCCGGGAGCGGCGCGGGGGCGGGCAACGGGACGGGTGGCGACGCGGCCGCCGGAAGCGCCGAAGCCCGGTTCCGTACGGAGACCGGCTACGCGCCCGGCTCGGGTACGGAGACCGGCCGCGGGACCGGCTCCCGTACGGAGACCGGCCGCGGGACCGGCTCCCGTACAGGACCCGGTTCCGGAGACCACCCCCGTACGAAGCTGAACCTCACGAAGTCCGCCGGCCCCGACGACACTCCAGCACCCGCCCCCGACGCCGCCACCCCCTGGCCCCACCCCTCCGCCCCGCACATCCTCGGTCCCGACCAGCAGAGCACCGGCGAGGACGACTGGTGGCGCCTGGAGCCCGGGCCCTTCGACGCGGGGACCGCCATCCCCGGGTTCTTCGGCGGCATCGAGGCCCAGGAACTCCTCGGCAGGCGGCCGGCGAAGCCCGAGGCCGCGGACGAGGAGGCGGAGGAGGACGAACCCGGCACCGAGGAGGACGGCGACACCGAAGCGGGGCCCCGCCGCCGCGCCCTCCGCATCCCGAGGCCGCGCCGCCGCGAGCCTGTCATCGTCGCGGAACCCGTGGTCGCC
Source organism: Streptomyces sp. NPDC006261 (assembly GCF_040613515.1). Lineage (NCBI taxonomy): Bacteria > Bacillati > Actinomycetota > Actinomycetes > Kitasatosporales > Streptomycetaceae > Streptomyces > Streptomyces sp. NPDC006261. The sequence goes on along the minus strand of NZ_JBEXSI010000026.1, from coordinate 91,197 downwards.
GCCGCACCGGCCCGCCGTGGCGGCTTCGCCCACCCCCTGCTGCTCCTGGCCGCCGTGCTGCTGATCGCCGGGGTGGTCACCGGGTCCTGGATCCCGCTGGCGGGCGGCTGGCTCATCGCGTACGGCTCCCGGACCCTCTCCCGTACGGAGGCGAAGTGGGCGGCCCTCGGGCTGCCGGGCGTGGTCGTCGCCGGGGCGCTCGTCTGGGTGTGGGGGCGGGTGGACGGGCGCTGGGGTGAGCCCGTCGCGGACGGGACGCTCCGCGAGGTGCTGGCCGGCGCCTGGCCGGTGGTCGTCCGCATCGCGGCCGTCGCCTCCGCGCTCTACCTGGTGTGGCGGGCGCGGAGGCGGGGGTGAGAAGCCCCGGGAGCTACTTCGTCAGGTGGGCCTTGAGCTCTTCGAGGACCTTGTCGGCCGCCGTGTAGCCGATGCCCTGGATCCACAGCTGGTCGTCGACCGCGAAGACCTTGCCGTTCTTCACCGCGTCCATGTTCTTCCACAGGCCGCTGCCGGTGGTCTGCGTCTCCTTCGACTTCTTCGGGTCGCCGTACGTCGAGTGGAAGACCGCGTCCGCGTCCGCGAGGTCGATCTTCTCGGGGCTGACGTCGTAACTGAACCCGTCCTTCGCCTTGTCCGTGATGGCGGGACGGCCGAGGCCGACGTCGGCGAGGATCGTGGCGATGTAGTTCTTCTTGCCGTAGATGCGGATGTCGGCGCCCTCGACGAACCGGACCATGTTGACCTCGGTCGCCGCCGCCTTGTCCTTGCCGCCCAGCGCCTTCGTCACACCGGCCACGTGCTTGGCGTAGTCGTCGGTGACCATCTTCGCCTCGGCCTCCTTGTCCAGGGCCTCCGCGTGGACCTGGAAGTTCTCCTTCCAGGGATAGCCGGTGTTCTCCGTCATCACGGTCGGCGCGATCTTGGAGAGCTCGGCGTACTTGTCGCCGTGCCGGATCTTGCTGGTGAGGATGAGGTCGGGCTTGAGGCCGGCGATGGCCTCGAGGTTCGGGGTCATCATCTGGCCGACGTCCTTGATGCCCGCGACCTGGTCCTTCGGCAGGTAGTTGAGGAAGCCGGAGTCCACGTCCGCGTGGGTCGCGCCGACCGGCTTCACGCCGAGGGTGAGGACCGAGTCGAGTTCGGCGGTGTCCAGGACGACGACCCGCTGCGGGGCGGCCGGGACCTTCACGTCGCCCATCGCCGTCTTCACCGTACGGGGAGCCTCGGCGGACCCCTCGGAGTCGGAGCCGGACGCGGAGCCGGACTCCGTCGAGAAGCCGCAGGCGGACAGGGCCAGGGTGGCGGCCGCGGTCAGGGACGCGGCGGCGAGCAGGCGGGAGCGGTGCTGGAGGGTCATGGCTCAGAGGCCCTTTCGGGGAGTCGGTGCGGGAGCAGAGGCTGCGGGGACTGGGGCAGGGGTCCAGGGGGCGCCCGGGACGACGAGCGGTGAACCCGTCACCGGGTCCGGGACGATCACCGCCTCCAGGCCGAAGACCTCGCGGACGAGCCCGGCGGTGACGACGTCCCCCGGCCGGCCCTCGGCGACGATCCGGCCCCCTTTCATGGCGACCAGGTGGTCGGCGTACCGGGCCGCCTGGTTGAGGTCGTGCAGCACGGTGACGACGGTGCGGCCGCGGGTGCCGTCGGCGGCAGGGGCCGCCAACTGGCGTACCAGGTCGAGGACTTCCACCTGGTGGGCGATGTCCAGGTATGTCGTCGGCTCGTCGAGGAGCAGCAGGTCCGTCTCCTGCGCGAGCGCCATCGCGATCCACACCCGCTGGCGCTGCCCGCCCGACAGCTCGTCCACCGACCGGTCGGCCAGCGCCGTCACATCCGTACGGGCCATGGCGTCGGTCACCGCCCGCTCGTCCGCGTCCGACCACTGCTGCCACCAGCTCTGGTGGGGCTGGCGGCCCCGGGCGACGAGGTCGGAGACGGTGATCGCCTCGGGGGCCACCGGGGTCTGCGGGAGCAGCCCGATGGACTGGGCGATGCGCTTGGTCGGTATCCGCGCCAGCTCCGTACCGTCCAGCAGGACCGCCCCGCCGCGCGGCTTCAGCAGCCGGCCGAGCGCGCGCAGGGTGGTGGACTTGCCGCAGGCGTTCGGGCCGACGATGACGGTGACCTGCCCGTCGGGCACGGCGAGGTCCAGCTCGTGGACGACGGTGCGTTCCTCGTACGCGAGGGTCAGGGAGCGGGCCGCGAGCCTGCTGGTGTGCTCGGCGGTCCCGGTCGTCGGGCTCGGGCTCATGCGGTGCCTCCACTGCGGCCGCGGTGACCGCGGATGATCAGCCAGATCAGGTACGGGGCACCGACCGCCGCCGTGAGGACGCCCACCGGCAGTTCGGTGGGCGAGAACAGCCTGCGGGCGAGCAGGTCGCCGAGGACGACGATCACCGCGCCCAGCAGCGCCGAGGACAGCAGCGGGATCTGCGCGGTACGGGTCATACGGCGGGCGATCTGCGGGGCGAGCAGCGCCACGAAGTCCACCGGGCCCGCCGTGCCCGTCGCCACGGAGGCCAGGACCACACCGAGCGCGACGAGTCCGAGCCGTACGCGCCCCAGGCGCACGCCCAGCGCGGTCGCGGTGTCGTCGTCCATCGTGACGGTGCGCTGCGCGCGCGCCGCCCACGCGACGGCGGGCAGCAGGAGCAGCAGCGTCCAGAAGAGCGGTCCCGCCTCCGACCAGCCGCGCCCGTTGAGCGAACCGGTCATCCAGATCTGCGCCTGCTGAGCGACCAGGTAGTCGCCCTTGGTCAGGAACAGCGTGGTGACCGACCGCAGCGCGATGGCGAAGCCGATGCCGATGAGGACGAAGCGGGTGGCGTGCAGGCCGCCGCGCCAGGCGAAGACGTACACGAGCGCGGCCGCCGCGATGCCGCCGATGACGGAGAGATAGGGCAGGAACGTGTACGAGGTGATCCCGAAGGTCATCGCGCCGACTGTGAGCGCGCTCGCGCCCTGGCTGATGCCGATGATGTCGGGGCTGGCGAGCGGGTTGCGGGCCACCGTCTGGATCAGCGCGCCCGCGATCCCGAAGGCCAGGCCCACCAGCAGCCCGACGGTCATGCGGGGCAGCCGGAGCGTACCCACGACCAGCTCTGCGGAGGACGGCTGCCCGAGGAGCACCTTCACGACCTCGCCGGGCGCGACGAAGCTCTCGCCGACACAGAGGTACGCGACGCAGACCACGGCGAGCAGTGCGACGAGGGCGACCGCGACGACGGATGCCCGCAGGTGGAGCAGGAACCGGCCACGCGGCCCGGCTTTCACGACCCAGTACCCGGCGGGCCGGACCCGTACAGCCGTTGAGGGCTCGCTCACGCCGGCACCGCCTTCCGGCGTACGAGGGTGACCAGGAACGGCACCCCGATCAGCGCCGTCATCACACCCGCCGGGACCTCGCTCGGCGGGAACACGACCCGGCCGGCGACGTCCGAGACGAGCAGCATCACCGGCCCGATCAGCGCGGCCATGGGCAGCACCCAGCGGTGGTCGTTGCCGACGACCGCGCGGGCGATGTGCGGGACGGCGAGCCCGATGAACGCGATCGGCCCGGCGGCGGCGACCCCGACCCCGGTCAGCACGGTCGCCCCGGCCCCGCCGACGATCCGGACCGCCGCGACGTTCTGCCCGAGCCCCTTCGCCACGTCCTCGCCGAGCGCGAGCGCGTCCAGCCCTCGGGCGACGGAGAACACGAGAACGGCCCCGACGAGGAGGAACGGCCACACCTGCTGGACGACATCGGTCTCCCGCCCCGCGATCGACCCGACCTGCCAGAAGCGGAACTCGTCCAGCGCGGACGCCTTCGTCGTGAGGACCCCCATCGTCACCGACACCAGCAGCGCGTTGATCGCCGCACCGCCGAGCGCGAGCTTCACCGGGGTCGCCCCGCCGCGCCCGCTGGAGGCGATGGCGTACACGGCGACCGAGGCGACGGCGGCTCCCGCGAAGGCGAACCAGACGTACCCGGTCAGCGTGTGGATCCCCGCGAACGCGATGGCCATGACCACCGCCACCGACGCCCCCTGGCTGATGCCGAGGATGCCGGGGTCGGCGATGGGGTTACGGGTGATCCCCTGGAGCACCGTGCCCGCGAGAGCCAGCGCGGCGCCCACCATGAGGCCGATCAGCGTGCGGGGCACCCGCATCGAGCGGATCACCTCGGCGGCGTCCGAGTTCCCGCCGTGCAGCAGGGCGTCGAACACCTCGCCCGGCGGGATGGAGCGCGCCCCGACCGCGAGGCTCAGCAGGACGGCCAGCAGCAGCGCGACGACGGCGGCGGTCGTGGCGGTCGCGCGCCGGGAGAGGCGCGGTGCGCGGGGTATCGGGGGCGCGGCAGCCGGAGCGGGTGCTGGCGCGGGCGCTGACATCTGAACCAATCGGGAGGGACTTCGCAAGGACTGCCAGGGAGGATTACTAAGGCTTGGCTAAGTGCGGGCTCAGTCTAGGTGGCGGGGGTTGCGCCGGGGACGGCGGTGGGTGGGCCCGCCGAGCCCACCGGGCCCGTCGGCACAATGGTCCCCATGGCTTCCACGGCTTCGAGCCCCCACACGGTCCTGCCCACAGCCCCCCTCACGGTCGGCTTCGACCTCGACATGACCCTCATCGACTCCCGCGCCGGTATCGCCGCCACCTACCGGGCCCTCTCCGCGGAGACGGGCGTCCCCATCGACGACGCCCTGGTGGTGAGCCGGATCGGCCCGCCGCTGGAGGAGGAGCTGGCGCACTGGTTCCCGGCCGAGGAGGTGGCCGCCGCCGGCGACCGCTACCGGGCGCTCTACCCCGACCACGCGATAGCGCCGAGCACGGCCCTCCCCGGGGCGCGGGAGTCCGTGGACGAGGTGCGGGTGCTCGGCGGCCGGGCGATCGTCGTGACGGCGAAGTACGAGCCGAACGCCAAACTGCACCTGGCCCACCTCGGGCTGGAGCCCGACTCGGTGATCGGCTGGCTCTGGGCCGAGGCCAAGGGCGAGGCGCTGCGGGAGCAGGGGGCACAGGTGTACGTGGGCGACCACGTCGGAGACGTACGGGGGGCGCGCGCGGCCGGAGCGCTGTCGGTCGCCGTGACGACGGGCCCGTGCGGCGAGCAGGAGCTGCGGGCGGCGGGCGCGGATGTGGTGCTGGCGGACCTGACGGAGTTCCCGGCCTGGCTGCGGGCGTTCGAGGCGGGCCGTACGGCGGCCTGAGAACCCCAAGGCCCTATCGCCCGTCGGTCACCCGGTCCATCACCCAGTCGAGGCCGTGCGGCCCCGGCTCGTACGAGGGTGCCTGCCGCCAGACCTCGCTGAACCCCTCGACGAGGGCGGACCGGGCATCCGCGCCCTCCGGCAGCCTGGACCGCAGCAGCTCCAGCAGGAGCGGGGCGAGCAGGTCGTAGAGCTGACCGAGCGCGTCGCGGCTCCCGTGGGCGATCTGTACGAGGAGGTCGTCGACGTGCGCCGTCGCCCGGCCCGGGACGGCACAGGCCGCGGGGTGGACCGGAAGGGTGTGCCCTGCGCGCTTCACCCGACCGAGCTTAGCCATCCCGCGCGACCGGCGTCATCCGGACGAAAGATCGAACGGAGCTAGCCGCGGCCGGCGGTCCGCTCGGGCGAGCTCAGCCAGACCGAGCGCACGACGCCCGCCCCGGCGATCAGGAAGCCGACGCCCATGAACATGCAGACCCCGTACGCGATCGGAGGGAACGGCTCCGTGCCGAGGAAGAGCGGGGCGACCGTCACCAGAGTGGCCAGTGCGCCGACGAAGAAGACGATCGCGCCGACCGATACGAGCCGGTCGCCGGCGCCTGAAGGAGTAGTGGTCACCCCACCAGGGTAGTTCCCTGCCCGGAGGAACACTCCGGCGACGTCTTGTCACCGGACGCAGGGCCATTAGCCTTGGACCAGGCGGGTCACGGTGACCCGCTGTACTGCTATCCGGAGCTGTCGCCCGTTGGCGAGCACGGCTCTTTCCGCACATTGACGAGTACGAGGACGGGGACAGACGTGCCCACCGGCAAGGTGAAGTGGTTCAACAGCGAGAAGGGCTTCGGCTTTCTCTCCCGCGACGACGGCGGCGACGTCTTCGTGCACTCGTCGGTACTCCCTGCCGGGGTCGACGCGCTCAAGCCCGGCCAGCGTGTGGAGTTCGGCGTGGTCGCGGGCCAGCGCGGTGACCAGGCCCTGTCCGTGGTGGTCCTCGACCCCACCCCGTCCGTCGCGGCCGCCCAGCGCCGCAAGCCGGACGAGCTGGCGTCGATCGTGCAGGACCTGACGACGGTCCTGGAGAACATCACGCCGCAGCTGGAGCGCGGCCGCTACCCGGACAAGGCCGCCGGTGCGAAGATCGCGGGCCTGCTGCGGGCGGTCGCGGATCAGCTGGACGTGTAGCCGGAGACCGAAACGGGGCCAGAGTCAGGGGAACGCCAGTACGTCCGGGCCGAGGGGCGGTACGAGTCCCTCGGCCGCGGCGCGGGTGAGCAGGCCGCGGATGGCCGCGTAGCCGTCCTCGCCGAGGTCGGCGGTGAACTCGTTCACGTACAGGCCGATGTGCTGGTCAGCGACGGCCGGGTCCATCTCCTGGGCGTGCTCCTGGACGTACGGCCGCGTGACCTCCGGGTGGTCCCAGGCCAGCCGGACCGAGCTGCGGACCGCGTCGGCCAGGCGGCGCAGGGTCTCCTCGCCGAGGGAGCGCTTGGCGATGATCGCGCCGAGGGGGATCGGGAGGCCGGTGGTGTCCTCCCAGTGGCGTCCCATGTCGGCCAGGTTGTGGAGCCCGAAGTTCCGGTAGGTGAAGCGGGCCTCGTGGATGACGAGACCGGCGTCCACCTTGCCGTCCCGTACGGCCGGCATGATCTCGTCGAACGGCATCACGACGACCTCGCCGACCCCGCCCGGGACCATCTCCGCCGCCCAGAGCCGGAACAGCAGGTACGCCGTCGAGCGCTCGCTCGGCACCGCGACCGTCCGGCCCGTCAGGTCGAGGCCAAGCTCCTTGCTGAGGACGAGCGGGCCGCAGCCCCGGCCCAGCGCCCCGCCGCACGGCAGGAGCGCGTACTCGTCCAGGACCCAGGGCAGGACCGCGTACGACACCTTCAGGACGTCCAGCTCGCCGCGCTCGGCCATGCCGTTGGTGATGTCGATGTCCGCGAAGGTCACGTCCAGCGCGGGCGCGCCGGGGACCCGGCCGTGGGCCCAGGCGTCGAAGACGAAGGTGTCGTTGGGGCAGGGGGAGAAGGCGATCTCGATCGGGGCCTCGGCCGGGGCCGGGCCCGGGCGTGCGTCAGTGGTCATGCCGGTTCCAACCTTCCAGTACGGGTGCCGTCTTCCCGAACGCCTCCGTGAGCGCGGCCAGCGCGTCGCCGATGCGCCAGGCCGCCCGGTCGCGGGGGCCGACGGTGTTCGAGACGGTCCGCAGCTCCAGTACGGGCACCCCCGCCCGCTCGGCCGCCTCCGCGACCCCGAACCCCTCCATCGCCTCGGCCAGCGCGCCCGGGTGCGCGGCGAGCAGGGCGGCGGTACGGGCGGCGGTGCCGGTGACGGTGGAGACGGTGAGGACGGGGCCGGGGGCGGCGCCGGTGGCCGCCGCCACCTCCCGTACGAGCGCGGGCGGCGGCGTGAAGCGGTCCCGGCCGAAGCCGAGCGCGGTGACAGGGAGAAAGCCGTCCGGGGTCTCGGCGCCCAGGTCGGCCGCGACGATGTCGCTCGCCACGACGAGGGAGCCCAAGGGGGCGCCCGGGGCGAACCCGCCACCGATTCCGGCCGAGACGACGAGCCCGTACGGGTGCGAAGCCGAGGACGCCAGGGCGAAGGCCGCTGCCGCCGCTGCCGCCGCAGGGCCCGCGCCGCCCGCCAGGACGTCGAACGCACCGCTGCGGTGCAGCTCGGCCCCCGGCAGGGTGAGGACCTCCGGCGTGCCCCCGAACGCACGCGTGACCGCGTCCCGTTCCACCGGGACAGCGGTCACGACGAGCACACGCACAGGGAGAGCCTCAGGGCCTCGGAGAACAGGGGACAGGGAAGGTCAGGACGTCTTCTTGAGCTCGAACTGCCAGATGCCGGTGAGCTTCTTGCCGTTGGTCTCCACGATGGAGACGTTCGTCTTGCTGGCGGGCTCGCCCGTCTGGCTGGCGAAGAAGGCGCTGCCGGGGATCGTCCGGTAGGTCTTCTTGAACGGCTCCTGCTCGGCCTGCTGGCCGTTGATGAAGAGCGTCCAGCCCCGCTCGGCGATCTCGGGGTCGACGCCGAAACGGACCTTGTCGTCCATCGCGACCTCGATGGTCTTCTCGGCCTTCTTGTTGAGGCAGCCCTGGATCAGCGATTCCTTGATCGCCTCACCGTCGTTGTAGCAGGCCGCCTCGGAGTTCACCGAGGTCGTGCCGACCGTCACGGTGGCGAGCGGCGTCGGCTTGTCGCAGGCGGACAGGACAAGGAGTCCCGCGGACACGGCACCAAGAGCGACGCCGATTCGACGGCCCTTACCGGAGAAGAACGCAACGGTCATGGGCCGAAGGCTATCGGTCCCCTCCGCTCACGCCACGCGGGGGTGCGGCGAGCCGCGCCGCGGGGACCCCAGGAGACCCCGTACGGACGTGGCCGCGCCGAGGGCGAGGATGCCCGCGGCGACCGACATGCCGAGCACCGCGTTGAGCGGCAGGGCGATCCCGATGCCTCCGCCGACCACCCACGCCATCTGGAGCAGCGTCTCGGACCGGGCGAAGGCGGAGGTGCGTACCTCCTCGGGGACGTCCCGCTGGATCATCGCGTCCAGTGACAGCTTGGAGAGGGCCTGGGTGAACCCGGCGACCGCGCCGAGCGCGGCGACCGCCGCCGTGGAGAAGAAGACGGCGGCGAGGACCGCCGTGCCCAGGGCGAGCCCCAGCACCGTCGCGATGATCACCTCGGGCCCGCGCGCCCGGAGCCAGGCGCCCACCGCCGTACCGCAGGCGTTCCCGACGCCCGCCGACACGCCGACGACGGCGAGCGAGACGGCCGCGCTCTGGCCGGCCATCGGGTGCTCGCGCAGCAGGAACGCCAGGAAGAAGATCAGGAAGCCGGAGAGTGCCCGGTGCGCCGCGTTGGCCTGGAGACCGTGGAGCACCGACCCACCGACGGACCGGAGGCCGGGCGGGCGCTCCTTGACGGGTTTCTCCCCTTTCTCGCCGTTCTTCCCGTTCTTCCCGTTCTTCCGGAGGCCGTTCCTCTGGAGCGACGGGGCGGGGCGCGGTACGGGCTCCTCACGGTGGGGGAGATGGGGGTGGTCCTGCGGGTCGATCAGGCGGGCCCGGCGCTCGCCCTTGGCGGAGTCGACCTTGTGCGGCAGCGTGAAGGCCAGGAAGGTGCCCGCGATGAAGATCGCGCAGGCGCCGTAGAGCGGCCAGGCGGAGCCGATGGTCTGGAGGCCGGCCCCGATGGGGGCCGCCACCCCCGTGGCCAGGAGCCCTGCCAGGGTGACCCGGGAGTTGGCTTTGACCAGGGAGAACTTCGGTGGCAGCAGCCGGGGCACCACCGCGCTGCGCACCACCCCGTACGCCTTCGATGAGACCAGCACCCCCAGCGCCGCCGGGTACAGCTCCAGGCCGCCGGTGGCGACCGCCCCCGACATGGTGAGCGCCAGCAGGGCGCGGGCCAGCATCGCACCCGCCATCGCGGCCCGGCGGCCGTGCGGCAGCCGGTCCAGCAGCGGGCCGATCACCGGGGCGAGCAGGGTGAAGGGGGCCATGGTGATCGCGAGGTAGAGCGCGACCCGCCCGCGCGCCTCGTCCGTCGGGACGGAGAAGAAGACCGTGGAGGCGAGGGCGACGGTGATCATGACGTCACCCGCGCCGTTCACCGCGTGCAGCTCGATGAGTTTGCCGAGACCGGATTCCCCGGCTCCGTGGGCGTGCGTCGCCTTGCGGATACCGCGCGCCGTGCCGGTGAACGGGGTGCGCAGGGCACGACCTGCCGCCCGCCCCACCCTGCGGAGCGGGCCGGGACCGTCGTGCGACCTGGCGGCAGTCACCCCGTCATAGTGCCCCAACCCTGGCCGGTATGAACGGTGATCGGCTGCGGACTCGCGCGTGACGCCCTGTCGGACCAGCGGGCCGGGCTCGTCGGACAGCAGGGTCGGGTGGGGCCGCGCAAGCCTCCCGGGGCGGGGGTGGCCGGATATCGGAGAGACGGATACGGCACGTTTGGGACGGGCAGGTGGGCGCGGAGCGGCGGAGAGGGTAGCGTGCGTAACGCGCCACCGGCGGTTGTTCTTGGCCGCGCGCCTCTCCGCGATCCCGCAGAATGGGTGGCAGAAGGCGCGCCCGAGGCAGGCACAACGGGTGTGGACGTCGACGCGGCCCCCAGGTCCGCTCCGCCCGCAACTGTCTGGCCGAAAACGGCAATCGTGCAGCAGCTGGCGCGCTCGTGAGACTGGCGTATGGAGAGAAGCGAGACCTGTGAGTGCTGCGACGACGCGAAGCCGTACGGCCCGTACCCCCGTTCCCGACCGCCTGTGCGCCGAGGCGGTAGACCTCGCGCGCGCGGCGGCGGAGGAAGCCGCCGCGCCCGGCGTGGTCGGTGAGCATGCCGGTGTGGTCTCCGAGGGGGACCGCGTCGTCACGCATTACTTCGAGTCCAAGGAGCCCGGCTACCGGGGCTGGCGCTGGGCCGTGACCGTCGCGCGGGCCTCCCGCGCGAAGAACGTCACCCTGGACGAAACGGTGCTGCTGCCGGGGGCCGACGCGCTCCTGGCGCCGGAGTGGGTGCCGTGGAGCGAGCGGCTGCGCCCGGGAGACCTGGGCCCCGGTGACCTGCTGCCCACGGAGGCGGAGGACCCGCGCCTGGAGCCCGGCTGGACGGGCGAGGACGAGCCGCCGCCGAACTCGATCGTCTCCGAGGAGCTGGCCGAGCTCGTCGACGCGGAGGACGCGGAGCTGACGGACCGGCCGGTGGCGATCAGCCGCGGCTCCATCGCCGCGGTCGCCGACGAGCTCGGTACGCGGCGGGCGCGGGTGCTGTCGCGGTACGGACTGTACGAGGCGGCCGACCGCTGGGACGAGGCGTTCGGCCCGAAGACCCCGATGGCGCAGGCGGCGCCGGCGACCTGTGTGAGCTGTGCGTTCCTGATCCCGATGGCGGGCTCGCTGAAGCAGGCCTTCGGGGTGTGCGCGAACGAGATCAGTCCGGCCGACGGCCATGTGGTGTCGCTGGCGTACGGGTGCGGGGGGCACTCGGAGGCTGCGGTGATGCCGACGCCGCCGAAGCCGGCGGCGCATGCGCTGGACACGATGCGGGTGGACGAGTACGCGCTCCGCCCCGAGCGCGACGGCGGCTCGGTCCCGCCGGAGGCCGACGGCGCGTCCGAGGACCTGGGCCACTCGTAGGACGTGCCTCCAGCGCGTGGGGCGGCGTTTCCAGCCCGTGGGGTGTGCCCCCGCGGGCTGGGGGCGGGCGGGGGCAGTCCCGCGGTTGGGGGCCGGGTCCGCGCGCACGGTACCTTCGGGCGCACACTGGGCGGCGGATACAGGCGCAGCCACCCACCCACCGCGGACGGAGTCGACAGCGTGAGCGTGAATGCGAACGAGGGGGCCGATCCGTTCGGGACGGCGCGGCTGCGGCGCGGCGTGCTCGACGCCTGGGGCGCGGGCCCCGCCCGCTTCCGGGAGGACGCCAACGCCGAGGAGGACCTCGCCCTCGGCGGCTACCGTGACCGCCTCGTCGTCGAGCTCGCGCAGAACGCCGCCGACGCCGCCGCCCGCGCCGGCGTCCCCGGCAGGCTCCGCCTCACCCTGCACCCCGCCGTCCCCGGTGATCCGGACGGACGCTGCGTCCTGGCCGCCGCCAACACCGGCGCCCCCCTGGACGCCACCGGCGTCGAGTCCCTCTCCACCCTGCGGGCCTCCGCCAAGCGTGAGGGCCACGAGTCCGCCGTGGGCCGGTTCGGCGTCGGGTTCGCCGCCGTCCTCGCGGTCAGCGACGAGCCCGCCGTGCTCGGCCGCCACGGAGGCGTGCGCTGGTCCCTGGCCGAGGCGCGCGAGATGGCCCGGAAGGCGGCCGTCGGCTCCCCCGGCCTCGGCGACGAGCTGCGCCGCCGCGACGGCCACGTACCCCTCCTGCGCCTCCCGCTGCCCGCCGAGGGCACCGCACCCGACGGGTACGACACCGTCGTCGTGCTGCCGCTCCGCGACGGCACCGCCGAGGACCTGGCCGCCCGCCTGCTGGCCGCCGTGGACGACGCCCTCCTGCTCACCCTGTCCGGCCTGGACGAGGTCGTCATCGAGACCCCGGACGGGGTACGGACCCTGAGCCGGTCGGCCCACGGCCCGTACACGCACATCGACGACTCCGCGCACGGACTGCATCGCTGGCGCACCGTCTTCCATCACGGCCCCGTCGAGCCGGCCCTCCTCGCCGACCGCCCGGTCGAGGAGCGGCTGCGCCCCCACTGGTCGGTCACCTGGGCGGCCCCCGTCGACGAGGCGGGCGCCCCGCTCCGCCCCCGTACGGCCCCGGTCGTCCACGCCCCGACCCCCACCGACGAACCCCTCGGCATCCCCGCCCTGCTCATCGCCTCCCTCCCCCTGGACACCGCCCGCAGGCACCCCGCCCCAGGGCCGCTCACGGACTTCCTGGTGGAGCGGGCGGCCGACGCGTACGCGGAGCTGCTGGGCGCCTGGCAGCCGGTGTCGACCGGCACCATCGACCTGGTCCCCGGACCGCTCGGCAAGGGGGGCCTCGACGGCGCCCTGCGCGGCGCGATCCTGGCCCGGCTGCCCCGGGTCGCGTTCCTGGAGCCCGCCGCGCCCCGGGACCCCGAGGCCGAGCAGGGCTGGGCGGACGACTGGGACCGTACGGAGAACACCACCCCCGGCACCACCGCCCTGCGCCCCGTCGAGGCCGAGGTGGTCGAGGGCGTCGGAGCCGAGACCGTACGGGTCCTCGCCGAGGTGCTGCCCTGTCTGCTGCCCGCAGGCCTGGAGCGCCGCCCCGATCTCCGCACCCTCGGCGTCGCCCGCCTCCCCCTGACCGAGGCCGTCGACCGCCTCGCCGGGCTCGAGCGCGACCCCGCCTGGTGGCACCGCCTCTACGACAGCCTCGCCGGCATCGACCCCGACCGGCTCACCGGCCTCCCGGTCCCGCTCGCCGGCGACCCGGAGGGCGAGCAGGCGGGCCGCCCGCCGCGCACCACCATCGGCCCCCGCCAGGTGCTGCTGCCCCTCCCGGACTCCCTCACCGGCCCCGTCCTGGCCCGCCTGGCCCGCCTCGGCCTCAAGGTCGCCCACCCGGACGCCGCCCACCCGCTGCTGGAGAAGCTCGGCGCCCTGCCCGCCACGCCCCGCGCCGTGCTGACGACCCCTCAGGTGCGCGCGGCGGTCGCCGGATCGCTGGACGCGGGCGAGATCTGGGACGAGGACGCGCTCGACGGCGACGAGCTGGCGGAGACGGTTCTCACCCTCGTCCGGGACGCCGAACTGGCCCCCGGCGACGAGCCCTGGCTCGGGGCACTGGCCCTCCCCGACGAGGACGGCGAACCGGCACCGGCAGGCGAACTCGTCCTCCCGGGAAGCCCGTTCGCCCAGATCATGCGCGAGGGTGAACTGGCCCTCGCCGACGAGGAACTGGCCGAACGCTGGGGCGAGGCCCCCCTCACCGCCTGCGGGGTGCTCGCCACCTTCGCCCTCGTCCGGGCCACCGATGTCGTCCTGGACCCGGACGAACTGGAGCCCCGCGACAGCGACTTCGCCGAACCTGACGACGCCGGGCTGCTGGACGCCGTCGACGTGTGGTGCGAGGACCTCCTCGACCAGCTGCCCGAGACCCCGGTGCCGCCGGTCGCCACCGAGATCGTCGCCGTACGGGATCTGGACCTCGTGGACGACGACGCCTGGCCGCAGGCGCTCGCGATGCTGGCCCGGCCGCCGCTGCGCGACGCGCTGACGCAGCCGGTGCGGGTGCTGCTGCCGGACGGGACGACCCAGTCCGTGCGCCCGTACACCGCGTGGTGGCTGCGCGACCACCCCGTACTGGACGGCCGCCGCCCCGCCGGACTGCGTGCGGCCGGCGGTGACCCGCGGCTGGCCGGGCTGTACGAAGCGGTGGACGCCACCGGCTTCGACGACGCCCAGGTGCTGCGGGCCCTCGGGGTGCGCACCTCGGTCGCCGCCCTCCTGGACGAGCCGGGCGGCGCGGCCGAGCTGCTGGGCCGGCTCGCCGACGAGGACCGGCCCGTCACCCCCGTGCAGCTGCACGCGCTCTACACGGCTCTTGCCGGACTCGACCCGGACCAGGTGACGTTGCCGGACGAACTGCGGGCGGTGGTGGACGGAGAGGTGGCGGTGGTCGACGCTGCGGACGCCGTGATCGCGGACGCCCCGGACGTGCTGCCGCTGACGGAGGGGCTGCCCCTGCTCCCCGTGGCCCCTTCCCGGGCCGCCGAGCTGGCCGAGCTGCTCCAGGTGCGGCGGCTCGGCGAGACGATCGAGGCGGGTGTGACGAGTGAGGGCGAGGAGCACCGCGTACCGGAGTCCGTGCGCGTCCTGCTCGGCCCCGCCACCCCGGACACGTACACCGAGCACCCCGAACTCCGCGCGGGCGGCCTCGAGCTGGACTGGCGTCGCACCCGGGACGGGGTCGTCCACGCGTCCACCCTGGAGGGCGTGGCGGCGGGCCTGGCCTGGGCGGCGGGCCAGTGGCCCCGCCGCTTCGAGGTCGCGGCCCTGCTGGAGGACCCGTCCCGCACGGAGGAGCTGGCGCGGGACCGCTGGTTCGACTGAGAACAGCCCTCCCCGGCCCCCGCCTGTCTCTTCTCCCGAGCGGTCAAGCTCCGGGCCACCGGGCCCGGAGGGCGGAGGCACCGGGAGAGCACATGCGTGTGTGCGTCACCGCGGCCGCCGTCACCGGCGCTCTGACCCTGTCCGCCCTCGTCGTACCGACCGCCGCTCCGGCGGCCCGCCCGGCGGAGCGGCCCGTCATCAAGAAGACGCGTACGGCCCGTGAGGCTCCATTCCTGAGGAAGGGCGCCGAGAACTGCACGACGGTCAAGACGGGAGCGGCGGTCCACGAAGAAGCCCCCCGGGAGGTCATCGACCGGTCATCGACCTCCCGGGGGGCTTCTCCGTGCTGCCCTCAGGCCCCGAAGCGCCGGCCCACCAGGCGCCAGCTGAACTCCAGCAGCGCGGCCGCCGCCACCGCGATGCCTACCGCCGCCCACGGCATGGTCGTGCCGACCAGCTTCAGGGCGAAGAAGTCCTGGAGCCACGGCACCACGAGCACGATGAGGAAGCCGAGCCCCATCGCCGCCACCAGGCCGATGCGCCACCAGGTGTACGGGCGGGCGATGATCGCCAGGACCCACATCGAGACCAGGAACAGCGTCAGCGTCGCCGCGCTCGTCTCGGCCTCCAGCGCACCAGGACCGGAGTAGTGGTGGCGGGCCACCAGGTACGTCGTGAAGGTGGCCGTCGCCGCGATGGCGCCCGAGGGGATCGCGTACCGCATGACCCGGCGTACGAAGTGGGGCTGGGCGCGCTCCCTGTTCGGCGCGAGGGCCAGGAAGAACGCGGGGACGCCGATGGTCAGCGTGGACAGCAGCGTCAGGTGCCTGGGCAGGAACGGGTACTCCACCTGGGTGCAGACCACCAGGATCGCCAGGAGCACGGAGTAGACCGTCTTGGTGAGGAAGAGGGTGGCGACGCGGGTGATGTTGCCGATCACCCGGCGGCCCTCGGCGACCACCGACGGCAGCGTCGCGAAGCTGTTGTTCAGCAGCACGATCTGCGCGACGGCCCGCGTCGCCTCGGAGCCGGAGCCCATGGAGACCCCGATGTCGGCGTCCTTGAGGGCCAGGACGTCGTTGACGCCGTCGCCCGTCATCGCGACCGTGTGGCCGCGCGACTGGAGGGCCGCCACCATGTCCCGTTTCTGCTGCGGGGTGACCCGGCCGAACACCGCGTTCTGCTCCATGGCCGTGGCCATGTCATCCGGGTCGGTGGGCATCTTGCGGGCGTCGAGGGTGTTCTCGGCGCCCGCGAGCCCCAGCTTCCCGGCGACCGCGCCGACCGAGACCGCGTTGTCGCCGGAGATGACCTTGGTGGCCACGTTCTGCTGGGCGAAGTAGGCGAGGGTCTCCGCGGCGTCCGGCCGCAGCCGCTGCTCCAGGACGACCAGGGCGGTGGGCACGGCCCCGTCGGCCGCACCGGGCGCGTCGAGCTCACCCCGTACGCGGGCCAGCAGCAGCACCCGCAGGCCCTGCTGGTTGAGGTGCTCGATCTCGGTCAGGGTCTCGTCGCCGTCGGCGAGCAGGACGTCCGGGGCGCCGAGCAGCCAGGCGGAGGGGGTCCCGTCGGTCTCGGTGAACGCCGCGCCGCTGTACTTGCGGGCGGAGGAGAACGGCATGGCGCCGGTGACCGTCCAGGCGGCTCCGTCCTCCGCCGGGTACGCGTCGATGATGGCCTGGAGGCTGGCGTTGGGGCGGGGGTCGGAGGAGCCGAGGGAGCGCAGCACCTGGTGCACGTACGCCTCGTCGCTCCCGCCCAGCGGCCGGACCTCCGTGATGTCCATGCCGCCCTCGGTGAGGGTGCCCGTCTTGTCCAGGCAGACCACGTCGACCCGGGCGAGCCCTTCGATGGCGGGCAGCTCCTGCACCAGGCACTGCTTACGGCCCAGGCGTACGACGCCGATGGCGAAGGCGACGGAGGTCAGCAGGACCAGGCCCTCGGGGATCATCGGGACGATGCCGCCGACGGTCCGGGCGACGGAGTCCTTGAAGTTGTTGTCCTTCACGACGAGCTGGCTGATGATCAGCCCGATCGCCGTCGGCACCATCATCCAGGTGACGTACTTCAGGATCGTGCTGATGCCGCTGCGCAGCTCCGAGTGGACGAGCGTGAAGCGCGACGCCTCCTCGGCGAGCTGGGCGGCGTACGCCTCACGCCCCACCTTGGTCGCGGTGAACGCTCCGCCGCCCGCGACGACGAAGCTGCCGGACATCACCGGGTCGCCGGGCTTCTTGAGCACCGGGTCGGCCTCACCGGTCAGCAGTGACTCGTCGACCTCCAGGCTGTCGGCCTCGGCGACCGTGCCGTCCACGACCACCTTGTCGCCGGGGCCGAGCTCGACCACGTCCCCGAGGACGATCTCGTGGGTGGAGATCCCGGCGGCGACTCCGTCACGCCGCACGGTCGGCTTCGCCTCGCCGATCACCGCGAGGCTGTCCAGGGTCTTCTTGGCCCGCCACTCCTGGATGATGCCGATACCGGTGTTGGCGACGATCACGAAGCCGAAGAGGCTGTCCTGGATCGGCGCCACGAACAGCATGATCACCCAGAGCACGCCGATGATCAGGTTGAACCGGGTGAAGACGTTGGCGCGGACGATCTCGGTGACCGAGCGCGAGGACCGCACGGGCACGTCGTTGACCTCGCCCCGCGCCACCCGCTCGGCGACCTCGGCGGTGGTGAGGCCGGTGGCGTCGTGAGCCGAAGGTGGCAGGTCCATGGGGTGCACGGGGTCGAGTTCCGCCCCCGCGTCGATCATGGCCGGCCGGGAGGGCCCGGGGGTCTGCTCCCCGGAGGAATCGAGTGCCCGCTGCGTCATGGACTAGACGGTACGGGCGTGCGGTGCGGATCACCCGCCGGGGGGTCGAAGATCCGACCAGGGGAGGAGCAAGTCGGTCCCGTGGTTGTACGGCGGCGGTGAGGTCCCCGTACGGGAGGGCTCCGTTCCTCGATACGGGCGTCTCTCGTGCGGGAGGCCCGAGCTCTCGCGTGCGGGAGGCCTGAGCTCTCGCGTGCGAGAGGCCTCAGCTCTCGCGCGCGGGAGAGGATCCGCCGGGGCGCCCCCGGTCGCCTCAGGCCGTCCGGTCGGCCCCGGTGCTCGTGCTGCCCAGCGCACTGTCCGCCGCCTCGGCCCCGGCGGCGTCCTTGGCCGCAGCCTGGACAGCGTGCCGCTTGAGGGCGGCGTCGCGCCCGCGGACGTACCAGATGCCGATCAGCCCCAGTCCGGCTCCGGCCAGCGGGGTCCACACCCACCAGGTGTGCCCGCGGTCGGCGAACCAGCCGTAGAAGGGCAGCTGGGCGAGGAAGAGGACGAACCAGAGGATCGTGCCGCCGACGACGGTGGAGACGACGGGGCCCTCCAGGGGCTCGGGCGCCTCGTGCTTCGGTGTCCACTTCTCCATGTGTTCAGTGTATGGGCCCACCCGATCGGGGGTGTGCGGGCCGGGCGACCCAAGGCGCCGTGTGGGTCTACGCGCGGAGATAGCGATCTTCGCCTTATGTATTCATACTGAATCTGCTTTGGGCTGGCTCGATCTGTTCGTCTGAACATCCAATTTCGATCCCCTTTCGCCCCTTTGCCTCCACTCCTCTACGTACGACTGAGGTCACCCATGCCCACCTCGGCCACCGCTCCGGTCGACCCCCCGCAGCCCTCGGCTCCGCAGCCCACGGGCGGCGTGGACCGGTTCTTCAAGATCTCCGAGCGGGGGTCGAGCGTCGGGCGCGAACTCCGCGGCGGGTTCGCCACGTTCTTCGCGATGGCGTACATCATCGTGCTCAACCCGATCATCCTGGGCAGCGCGAAGGACATGTACGGCCACCAGCTGGACAACGGTCAGCTGGTCACCGCCACCGTGCTCTCCGCCGCCTTCTCCACGCTCCTGATGGGCGTCATCGGCAACGTGCCGATCGCGCTCGCCGCCGGGCTCGGCGTCAACACGGTCGTCGCCCTCCAGCTCGCCCCCCGGATGAGCTGGCCGGACGCGATGGGCATGGTCGTCCTCGCGGGCATCGTGGTCATGCTGCTGGTCGCGACCGGGCTGCGGGAGCGCGTGATGAACGCCGTACCGCGCTCGCTCCGCAAGGGCATCGCGATCGGCATCGGCCTCTTCATCCTGCTGATCGGCCTGGTCGACTCCGGCTTCGTCTCGCGCATCCCGGACGCCGCCCTCACCACCGTGCCGCTCCAGCTCGGCGGTGACGGTCAGCTCACCGGCTGGCCGATCCTCGTCTTCGTCCTGGGTGCCCTGCTCACGCTGGCCCTGATCGTGCGCAAGGTGCCCGGCGCGATCCTGATCTCGATCATCGCCATGACGGTCCTGGCCCTGGTCATCGACGCGGTGGCCGGCCTGCCCGAGGGGGCTTGGGGGCTGACGACGCCGTCGTGGCCGGGCAACCCGGTCTCGGCGCCGGACTTCGGGCTGCTCGGTGAGGTCAGCCTCTTCGGCGGCTTCGGGAAGGTCGGTCTGCTGACCGGCGTCCTCTTCGTCTTCACCGTGCTGCTGTCCTGCTTCTTCGACGCGATGGGCACCATCCTGGGCGTCGGCGACGAGGCCGAGCTGATGGACGAGAGCGGCCACTTCCCCGGCATCAACAAGGTGCTGTTCGTGGACGGCATCGCGGTCGCCTCGGGCGGTGCGACCTCCGCCTCCGCCACCACGTGCTTCGTGGAGTCCACCGCGGGCGTCGGAGAGGGCGCCCGCACCGGACTGGCGAGCGTGGTGACCGGTCTGCTCTTCTCGGTGGCGCTGTTCCTCACACCGCTGGCGACCATGGTCCCCTCGCAAGCGGCCACGCCCGCCCTGCTGGCGGTCGGCTTCCTGATCATCGCGGGGTCCGTACGGGACATCGACTGGAGCGACTACACGCTCGCGGTCCCGGCGTTCCTGGCGATGGTGATGATGCCGTTCACGTACTCGATCACCAACGGCATCGGGATCGGCTTCATCGCCTTCTCCGTGCTGCGTCTGGCGGCGGGCCGGGGCCGTGAGGTCCCGATCGCGATGTACGTGGTGTCGGCGGTCTTCGTCTTCTACTACGCGATGCCGGCGCTCGGCCTCACGTGACCGGTGGCGTCACGCCCCTCGTGGCGTCCGTCGGAGGCGTCACGCTTCCCCCCGAGTCGCCGTAGAACTTCTCCGTCTCGTCGACGGCCGCCTTGAAGCGTTCGTCGAAGTCGTCGCGAATGAGCGTCCGGACCACATAGTCCTGGACGCTCATTCCGCGTCTGGCGGCGTGCTGCCGGAGCCGGTCGAGCAGCTCACCGTCTATCCGCAGGCTGAGCACTGTCGATCCCATACCGAGCAGGGTCGCCGCCCGGGGGCGCTTTTCGCGTCACTTTCCGCTCCCGTCTCACTCGTTCGGGTGATCGGTTTCTCGCGCGTGTACCATCGGGTGGTATTTAGTTTGGGTAATGAGTTACGCTAACAAACATGCCTGACCTGATCCACGACGGTGCCAGTGCCGCCGCCGTGAGCTCCCTCCGCTCAGCCGTGATGCTGCTGGGCCGACGCCTGAAGCACCAGCGCGTCGACGAATCGCTGAGCCCCACCGAGATGTCGGTGCTCGGCACCCTTGCCCGCTGCGGCTCGGCCACACCCGGCGAGCTGGCCCGCAAGGAGCACGTGCAGCCCCCGTCGATGACCCGCATCGTCGCGCTGCTGGAGGCGAAGGGACTCGTCAGGCTGGAACCGCACCCCGATGACCGTCGGCAGAAGATGGTCAGCCAGACCGAGCAGGCCGAGGCCATGCTCGCGGAGAGCCGCACCAAGCGGAACGCCTGGCTGGCCCAGCTCGCCGAGGGCCTGGACGAGGACGAGTGGGAGACGCTGCGGGCCGCCGCGCCCGTGCTGGAGAAGCTCGCCCACCTGTGACCCCGCGGGCGCGACGGCGTGACGCCTTCCCCGAGCCGGATGGGACAACCGGTCCGGGGAAGACGATCAGCCGGGCCCGGCACACCGCCGGCCCGGACGATCAACGCCGGAGCGCCCGTCGTCACGTCCTCGTCGGACCGCACGCCGCAGACGTATGAGGAGATGAACCTTTTGAGTACGGGATCCGGAGCAGACTCCGCCCCCGCACCGACTTCCACCCACGAGAGCAAGCCCGGCGGGACCTTCTCGTCGCTGAAGATCCGCAACTACCGCCTGTTCGCCACGGGCGCCGTGATCTCCAACACCGGTACCTGGATGTCCCGCATCACGCAGGACTGGCTCGTCCTGAGCCTGACGGGTTCCGCGACGGCCGTAGGCATCACCACGGCCCTCCAGTTCCTTCCCATGCTGCTCTTCGGCCTGTACGGCGGCGTCATCGCCGACCGCCTCCCGAAGCGGCAGATCCTGCTCGTCAGCCAGGCCATGCTCGGCCTGTGCGGTATCGCGCTGGCCGTCCTGACCCTCTCCGGTGTCGTCGA
This sequence comes from Streptomyces sp. NPDC006261, assembly GCF_040613515.1. Lineage (NCBI taxonomy): Bacteria > Bacillati > Actinomycetota > Actinomycetes > Kitasatosporales > Streptomycetaceae > Streptomyces > Streptomyces sp. NPDC006261. Next base: position 70,054 of record NZ_JBEXSI010000026.1, on the reverse strand, counting down.
GGTCTGGCACGTCTATCTGGTCGCCTTCCTCCTCGGCATGGTGACCGTCGTCGACAACCCGGCCCGCCAGTCGTTCGTCTCCGAGATGGTCGGCCCCGCCCAGCTGCGCAACGCGGTCAGCCTGAACTCGGCGAACTTCCAGTCCGCCCGGCTCATCGGCCCCGCCGTCGCGGGTGTCCTGATCACCACGGTCGGCAGCGGCTGGGCGTTCCTGCTCAACGGCCTCTCCTTCCTGGCCCCGCTCGTCGGCCTGCTGATGATGCGGACGAGCGAACTCCACGCCTCGGTGCGGGTCCGCCGCGCGAAGGGGCAGCTGCGCGAAGGGCTGACGTACGTACGCGGGCGCCCGGAGCTGATCTGGCCGATCGTCCTGGTCGGCTTCGTCGGCACGTTCGGCTTCAACTTCCCGATCTGGCTCACCGCCTTCGCCGACGGGGTCTTCGACGGCGGCGCCGGGATGTACTCGTTCTTCAACATCCTGATGGCCGCCGGTTCGCTGGCCGGCGCGCTGCTCTCGGCCCGTCGCCGCTCCACGCGGCTGCGGATGCTGGTGGCGGCGGGCACGGCGTTCGGGCTGCTGGAGATCGCCGCCTCGCTGTCTCCGAACGTCTGGCTGTTCTCGATCCTGCTGGTCCCGATCGGCATGCTCGGCCTGACGACGAACATCACCGCGAACACGAGCGTCCAGATGGCCGCCGACCCCGAGATGCGGGGCCGGGTGATGAGCCTGTACATGATGGTCTTCGCCGGGGGTACGCCGGTGGGCGCCCCGATCGTCGGCTGGATCAGCGACACGTACGGCGCGCGCGTCGGCTTCGCGTCCGGCGGCGCGATCTCGGTGATCGCCGCCCTGGGCGTCGGCTTCGCCCTCGCCCGCGTCGGCGGCCTGCGCCTGAAGGTCGACCTCCGGCCGGGCCGCCCGCACGTGCGCTTCGTACCGCGCGAGCAGCTGGCGACCGCGGCGTAGGGGCACGCAGGGGCACGCGAGAGGCGCCCTCCTCCCGGTCTCTCCGGGGGAGGGCGCCTTTCGCGTGTCCGGGTCAGTCGCGGGGGAAGGCGTCGGACGCCAGGTGGAGATGACCTCGGCCACGAACTCGACGTGCTCGGGGAGCCGGCGGCCATGGCTGTTCTTGGCCGCCTTGTCGAAGAGCTTCATCACGTCCGGGCGAAGCCGTTGCCTTCGCCGGACTCCATGCGTACGTCCGAAAGGGCCCTCACGTCCATCCCGAACCGGTCCTCCGGAGCACGGACGATCCTGCGGATGATCTCCCAGTGGGTGTCCCGCTGCGGCGACACCGTAGGACAACGAAAGGGCCGGGTATCCGGACACGCCCGGATCTGCCTTACGCCGACCCGGGCCCGGCAGGTGGTACGGGCCTGGGCGCGGGGCCGGCGGGGGGTGCGGTTAGGCTCGAAGGGTGGACCCCAAGACCAGAAACCGCATCATGGCGGCCGTGCTCGTGCTCATGTTCCTCGTCGTCGCCGTGGCGGCCGCCTTCGGTGGCTGAGGCGGGCGGCGCGCCTGGTGCGGTGGGCGGGCGCGGCGCGCTGGGCGGCGCCCCCTCGCCGCGCTGAGCCAGCACCACCGCGCCGACGACCCCCGCCGCGCCCAGGAGCTGGAGCGGCCCCAGGGTCTGCCCCACGAAGAGGTAGCCCAGGACCGTGGCACACAGGGGCGAGGCGAACGACAGGAACGAGGCGGCGAGGGCCGGCAGCCGCGCTATGCCGTTGAACCACACGACGTACGCGAGCAGCGCCCCGATGATGCCCAGGTAGGCGAAGCCGCCGACGTTGGTCCAGGTCAGGCGCTCCGGGAGCGGTTCGCCGAGCAGGGTGACGGGGAGCAGGAGCAGGCCGCCGACGGTGAGCTGCCAGCCGGTGAACGCCAGCAGCGAGACCCCCTCAGGGCGTCCCCAGCGCTTGGTCAGTACGATCCCCGACGCCATGCACGCGGCCCCCAGGAGCCCCGCCAGCACGCCGATGCCGTTCAGGTCGGCCTGCGGCTGGAGGACCAGCAGCGCGACCCCGGCGGCGGCGAGTGCGCAGGCGCCGATGTGCAGGAGGCGTATGCGGGCGCCGAGCAGGAAGGCGCCGAGGAGCAGCACGATCATCGGCTGGACGGTCATCACGAGGGCCGCCACCCCGCCCGGCAGGTGGTAGGCGGCGAGGAAGAGGAAGTAGAAGAAGGCGCCGATGTTCAGAACGCCGAGCACGGTCGCCCGCACCCACCAGATGCCCCGGGGCAGTACGCGGGTCAGCAGGAGCAGGATCAGCCCGGCGGGAAGGGCCCGCAGGGTGGAGGCGAGCAGCGGCCGGTCGGGTGGCAGGAACTCGGTGGTGACCAGGTAGGTGGAGCCCCAGACGGCGGGGGCGAGGGCGGTGAGGAGGGAGATCCTCACCAGGCGTCGGTCGGTCATGGGGGGCTCCTGGGGCGCGGGGCGGAGAATCCTCCGACGTCGAACTATCTCCCGTGGAACGGAAAAGTAGGGCAGCAGGTAGGCTTACGTCAAACAGTTCGACGTGGAAGTACCCGGTGCGGGTGAGGCCGGGAGACGATCAAGGTGGGGCCCGTATGCGCGACTCGGTCGACGACTTCCTGGACCAGTGGGCCGCCCTGCGGTCCGATCTGGATCTGGAGGCCATGGGTGCGGTGGGCAGGCTCCTGCGGCTGACCCGGCTCGTGGACAAGGAGGTCAGCAGCTACTTCGCCGAACACGGCATGGAACGCTGGGAGTTCGACGTCCTCGCCACACTCCGCCGCAGCGACCGCCCGCTCACCCCCAAGGAGCTCGCCGCGAACGTCATGGTCAGCTCCGCCGCGCTGACCAACCGGATCGACCGGCTGGCCGCCCGCGGCCTGGTGGCCCGGGAGGCGGTGCCCGGCGACCGGCGCAGCCTGCACGTCACGCTCACCGAGGCCGGGCGGACGCTCGTCGACAGCACGGTGGAGGGCCATGTGCGCAACGAGCGCAGGATGCTCGCCGATCTGGACGCTGAGGACTGCGAGGAGCTGAACCGGCTCCTGCGGACGCTGGTGATCACGCTGGAGGGCGGCCGCTGACGCCCGGGGGCGCCCCGGGCCTCGGCCACTCGGCCGACGCATGCTTGCCTGGAGTGGACTCGAAGGAGTTGGCTGGGGCGTCATGAAGTACACACAGCTCGGACGCACCGGACTCAAGGTCAGCCGACTCGTGCTCGGGACGATGAACTTCGGCCCGCAGACCAACGAGTCGGACAGTCACGCGATCATGGACGCCGCGCTCGGCGCGGGCCTGAACTTCTTCGACACCGCCAACGTCTACGGCTGGGGTGAGAACAAGGGGCGCACCGAGGAGATCCTCGGCACCTGGTTCGCCCAGGGCGGCGGCAGGCGCGACAAGGTGGTCCTCGCCACCAAGATGTACGGGAACATGGCGCCCGACGGCGACGCCTGGCCCAACCACGACAAGCTCTCCGCCGTGAACATCCGGCGGGCGGTCGACGCCTCGCTCAAGCGGCTCCAGACGGACCACATCGACGTTTACCAGTTCCACCACGTCGACCGGAACACCCCGTTCGAGGAGATCTGGCAGGCGATCGACGTCCTGGTCCAGCAGGGCAAAATCCTGTACGCGGGTTCCTCGAACTTCCCCGGCTACAAGATCGCCCAGGCCAACGAGCAGGCAGCCCGGCGCGGTTCGCTCGGCCTGGTCAGCGAGCAGTGCATCTACAACCTCGCCGAGCGCCGCGCCGAGATGGAGGTCATCCCGGCCGCGCAGGAGTACGGCCTCGGGGTCATCCCCTGGTCCCCGCTGCACGGCGGCCTGCTGGGCGGCGTCATCAAGAAGGAGGCCACGGAGGGCCGCCGCGCCTCGGGCCGCTCGGCCGACGCCCTGGCCAACAGCACGGTCCGCGCCCAGGTCCAGGCGTACGAGGACCTGCTGGAGAAGCACGGCCTGGAGCCCGGCGAGGCGGCCCTGGCCTGGCTGCTGACCCGCCCCGGCGTCACGGGCCCGATCGTCGGCCCGCGCACTGCCGATCAGCTGGAGGGTGCCCTGCGCGCGCTGGAGCTGGAACTTCCGGAGGCCGTACTCACCGGCCTGGACGAGATCTTCCCGGGTCCGGGCCCGTCGCCGGAGGCCTTCGCCTGGTGATGCGCCTGGTGATGTGAGTCGATCGGCCGCCGCCCCACGCGGGACGGCGGCCGATCGTGCTGTCCACAGGCTGGGGGCGGCTACCGCGCGAACCGGTCCAGCGCCGCCGGCACCGCCCGCCGGGTCGCGGGCCCGCCGTGGACCACGAGGGCCGGTTTGCCGTCCGGGTTGCCGCACACCTCCCAGTACACGAGGTTGCCGTCACCGACGTCCAGCAGGCCGCTGCCGTACGGCTCGATCGGCGGGTACAGGTCGTCGGGTTCCCGGCGCATGTCCATGCCTCCTCCTGGTGAACGCGCCACCCTACGGCAGCGGCGTACCCTTGCCGCCGTGAACGCCACTCCCCGGGTCCTCGCCGTACTGGACGACATCCTCGCCGCCGCCGCCACCGACGGGCGGGGGGCGTTGTGGCATCTTGCCGAGCAGGGGCGGGAGTTGGACGCCAATCTGGTGCGGCTGCCGGGTGGGGCGGAGGTCGGGGAGCATCAGGAGGACGTGCTCGACGTGCTCCTGGTCGTGCTGGAGGGCGGAGGGCGCCTGCGTGCAGGGGGCGGGGGTCTGGAGCTGGGGCCCTCCACCGTCGTCTGGCTGCCCCGGACTTCCCGGCGGGCTCTTGCCGCGGGCCCGGACGGGCTCACGTACCTCACCGTCCACCGTCGGCGGCCCGGGCTCGCCATCAAGGCGCCGGGCGGCGGGACGTACGAGGGTGGCGAAGGGCCCTGCATGCTGGACCGGGTCTGCCCGGAGTGCGGGCGGCTGTCCGAGGATCCCGCGCCGGTCTTCTGCAGCCGGTGCGGTGAGCGGTTCACGGAGCGGTTTCCGCGGTGAGGCCGGGACCGTGACCCGGTCCCGTGGCCTCCCTCAGTACCCCTCGCACTCCGCCAGGTCCGGCCGGCCCGGTGGGGTCCTGTTGTCCATCAGGGCCGACAGGTTCTTCTCGTACAGGTCCTCCCAGACCTTTCCGGCAAGGATCTTCCGCAGCGCCGAGCACACCTCGGTCTTCAGGCCTGGGGAGCCGGGGCGCATCGCCACGCCGTAGCCCTCCGCGCCCTGGATGTTCTCCAGGCGCCGCACCTTGCCCGGGTTCGCCTTCTCGTAGCCCGCGAGGATGATGTCGTCCGAGGCCACGGCGTAGACGTCCGACGTCACGTCCAGCAGCTGGTCCAGGCAGTCCTGGTAGGTGTTGGGCTGGGACTCCGTCATCGTGAAGCCCCGTTTCGGCAGCTCCGTCTCGTACGTCGACTCTCTTGCCGTACACACCTCGACGCCCAGGCGGCGCAGGTCGCTGGAGTCGTTGATCGTGTACTTGCTGGACTTCTGGCGGACCAGGAAGCTCCGGCTCGCCTCGTAGTACGGGCCCGCGAAGTCGACGCTGTCCCCGCCGGGTGACGCGCTCTTCCGTTCGGGCGTGATGCTGTACGAGGCGATGACGAGGTCCACGCCCTTCGTCCGGAGGGCGGTGCTCCGGTAGTCGGTCGGGACCGTGGTGAAGGCGACCTCGTCGCGGTCGTACCCCAGGTGCCCGGCGATCGCGTAGGCCAGGTCGATGTCGTAACCGGCGTACGTCTTCGTCTTCCTGTCGTACTTGCTCAGGCCCGGCTGGTCGTCCTTGACGCCGATCTTGAGGAGGGGGTTCGTGGCCTTCCACTTCTCCGTCCCGGTGCTGCCGCCGCCCCGGCCGCCCGAACCGGCCGTGGTGCTGCCGTTCGTGCCCGTCTTGTCGTCGCCGACGCCCCTGGCCACCAGCCAGCCCGCCGTGCCCAGCAGGGCCACGCACACCACCGCCGTCGCCGCCTTGAGCCAGGGCCGTTTACGGCGACGCGCCTGGTGTCCGTCGGCCGCCCGGGGCGCCGCGACGGGCGGGCCGAGAGGCTCGGGGTCAGGTGCCGGTTCCGAGACCGCCGTCAGTGCGTGCGTCGCCGCACCCGTCGCCGTCGCGTTCCGCGCGAGCGGGGCGCCCAGCACCTCCCGCAGCATCGCCTCCGCCGTGGCCGCGTCCAGCCGCTCGTGCGGGTCCGGGAAGAGGAGGCCCTGGATCACCGGGGCGAGCGGGCCCGCGTACCGGAGGGCCGGGTCGGGGGTCTGCCGGATGTTCTCCTGGACCTCCCACACCTCGCCGCCGGCGAAGGGGGCCTTGCCCTCGACCATCTCGTACAGCGTGACGCCGAGTGCCCACAGGTCCGAGGCGGGGGTGGGGCCGGGGGAGCCCGGGGCGAAGAGTTCGGGTGCCAGGTACGTGGGCGTGCCGATGACGCTGCCGGACCGGGTCACCTGGGTGGCGCCCTCGAACGTGGCGATCCCGAAGTCCACGAGGATCGCCAGCCCGTCGTCCCGCACGAGCACGTTGCCCGGCTTCACATCGCGGTGGACGACCGACGCCGCGTGCACCGCGCGCAGGCCCTGGAGGACCTGGAGGCCGATGTCCGTCGCCCTCGGTACGGCGAGCACCCGCTCGGCGCGCAGCAGATCCGCCAGGGACCTGGCTTCGAGGAGTTTCATCACGATCCAGACCTGGTTGTCGGTCTCGACCTGGTCGTGGACGGTCACCACGTTCGGGTGCTCGATCTTGGCGATCGCCTCCGCCTCCCGGCGGGCCCGCTGCATCGCGGCGGCCTGGGTGCCGGCGGTCATCGCGTGCCGGTCGAGCAGGCCCTTCACGGCGACGAAGCGGCGCAGCCGCCGGTCGTGGGCCTTCCACACCTCGCCCATGCCGCCACGGCCGATCGGTTCCAGCAGCTCGTAGCGGCCCTCGATCACCACCTGCGGGCGGCGGCGGCCGTGGTCGTGTTCCGGGGAGGCTCCTTGGTCCACCGGGCCGCCCCCGGCTCCGGCTCCGGCCCCGGCTCCAGACCCGCCCCAGGCCTCGGCTCCGCCTCTGTCTTCGCCTTGCATGCGACCCCCTGTGCACTACATGGACCAGGCAAACAGTAGACGTTCCGTCAGCTCTTGACGGGGCAGTACGGGTGGGGATTTCGCGGCCGCCTCAGGAGGCGGCGCCGCCGTTGCTCTTCAGCAGCTGCCCGTTGACCCACTGGCCTTGTGGCGAGCACAGGAAGTCCACCAGATGTGCGGTGTCCCGCGGGGTGCCGAGGCGGCCGAGCGGGGTGCCCTGGGTGAGGGCGTCGCGCAGCTCGTCGTTCATCCAACCGGTGTCCACCGCGCCGGGGTTGACGACGTTGGCGGTCACCCCGAGATGGGCCAGTTCGTGGGCGGCGGCCAGGGTGATGCGGTCCAGGGCGCCCTTGCTCGCGCCGTAGGGCAGGTTGCCCACGGTGTGGTCGCTGGTGAGCGCGACGATGCGGCCCGTGGCCGTGCCCGGCTCGCCGGGCTTGCTCCCGGGCTCGCCGCGGAAGCGCAGCCCGTACTCGCGGATCAGCAGCCAACTGGCCCGCGTGTTCACGGCGAAGTGCCGGTCGAACGCCTCCACGGTGGTGTCCAGGAGCCCCGAGTCCACCGACTCCGCGTGCGAGAGGACGAGCGCGGTGACCGGGCCGAGGCGCTGCTCCGCCTCGTCGAAGATGCGGATGGGGGCGTCGGGGCCGGTCAGGTCCGCCTCGATCGCCGCCGTACGGGCTCCGGCGTCCGCCAGCTCCCGCGCGATGGACGCGGCGGCCCCGTCCTCGGCGCCCCACTCCATGCGCCGGTCGTACGGCGTCCAGTAGGTGAAGGCGATGTCCCAGCCGGAGGCCGCGAGCTGCCGGGCGATGCCCGCGCCGATCCCGATGGAGCGCCCGACCCCGGTGATGAGGGCGACGGGGCGGGCCGGTGCGGTGGCCGGTTCCGAGGCCTGCGCCGAGGCCGGTTCCGAGGGCTGTGCCGACGAGGCCGAGGGCTGTTCGTTGATCGTCACGGGCCGATCCTTCGTGACCCGTACGCGTACGTCAACGACTTTCCCGGCCATGGCTACGGCTCCTTCGCGCCCCCGCTGAGCTGCGGCGATCCATCTTCCTGGTGGGCCGACCCGATCTTTGTGTTTCCCCGGGGCGCGGGGGCGCTCCTAGCGTGGACGACGGAAACTGCAACGAATGCGGACCAACGCCGCATAGCGGAAATGCGGCCGGAGAGAGGGACCGTCACCATGAGCGAGCAGCAGCTGCTGAACGGCAGGACCGCGGTCGTCGCCGGAGGGGCCAAGAACCTCGGCGGCCTCATCAGCCGGACCCTGGCCGAGGCCGGCGCGAACGTCGTCGTCCACTACCACGGCGAGAACACCGCCGACGATGCCGAGAAGACGGCGGAGGCCGTACGGGGCACGGGCGCGCAGGCCGTCGTCGTACGCGAGGACCTGACCCGTGTCGAGGGCGTGCGGAGCCTCTTCGACCAGGCACTGGACGCCTTCGGCGGGGTGGACGTGGCCGTGAACACCACCGGCATGGTCCTCCGCAAGCCGATCGGGGAGACGACCGAGGAGGAGTACGACCGGATGTTCGCGATCAACTCCAAGGCGGCGTACTTCTTCCTCCAGGAGGCCGGCGCCCGGCTCAACGACCGTGGCCGCATCGTCAGCCTGGTGACCTCCCTGCTCGCCGCCTTCACCGACGGGTACGCCACCTACGCGGGCGCCAAGGCCCCGCTGGAGCACTTCACCCGGGCGGCGGCCAAGGAGTTCGCCCCGCGCGGGATCGCCGTGAACAATGTGGCTCCGGGGCCGATGGACACGCCGTTCTTCTACCCGCAGGAGACGCCGGAGCGCGTGGAGTTCCACAAGTCGCAGGCGATGGGCGGCCGGCTGACGGAGATCGAGGACATCGCGCCGCTGGTGAAGTTCCTGGTCACCGAGGGCGGCTGGATCACCGGCCAGACGATCTTCGCCAACGGCGGCTACACGGTCCGCTGACCCCCTGTTCGGACGTACGGGAGGACGGGCCGCGTGACCCTGGACCTGCACAAGCTGGAACACCTCGTCGCGGTCGCCGAGGAGGCCGGGTTCACCCGGGCGGCCGAGCGGCTGCACCTCAGCCAGCAGGCGCTGAGCACCTCGATCCGCACCCTGGAGCGGTACGTCGGCGTCCAGCTCCTGGACCGGGGCCACCAGCACGTCACCCCCACCCCCGCCGGGCAGGCCCTCATCGACGACGCCCGCGCGCTCCAGGCCCAGGCCCACGCCGCCCTGGAGCGCGCCCGGCGCATCGGCCGGGGCCAGGCCGGGCACCTGCGCATCGGCCACACCCCGGCGGTCACGGCGGAGGAGGTGGTGGACCTGCTGACCCGGGCCCGTACGGAGGAGCAGGGCATCCAGGCCCACGTACGCCAGCTCTTCCCGGACGAGCTGCGCGACCAACTCCTGACCGGCGCCTGCGATCTGGGGCTCAGCCGGTCCATGCCCGCCGACACGGGCCTCACCCGCGCCCGGATCGCCGAACACCGCCTCCGGGTCGCCGTCCCCGCCGGCCACCCGCTCGCCGCGCGCCGCACGGTGGCCCTGGCCGACCTGAGCGGGGAGCCGCTCACGGTGTGGGGCGAGTCCGGCTCGTCCGCGTACACGGACCTCCTGATCGGCCTGTGCCGCCAGGCGGGCGTGGAGCCGGACACCCGGCGGAACCCGGTGCAGGGCACGCCGCCGATCACCGCCGTCACCGCGACGGGCCGCCTCGCCTTCGTCACCGGGCCCCCGGGCCCGGCGGCGGGCGGCGCGGCGTTCGTCATCGACCTGGACCCGCCGGTCCACGTACCGGTCCACGCGCTGTGGCCCGCGCACACGACGTGCCGGGACCGGGATCTCTTCCTCAGCCGGGCGGGGGACTTCCCGGGGGGAGGGGCGGGCCCTCACCCTCCCCGAAGGGAGTAGTGGACGGCAGGCGTCACGCGAGACAGGCCGGGTTCGACATGCGGTGACGGGCCCGCCGACAGAGACTCGGCCTCGACAGCACCCCCCCGTGAGCCCTGTGGCCCCGGCCCTGGACGTACTCAGGAGGAACACCATGACCACATCGATCAGCGACCCGGTGGTGGAGAAGTTCGTCGCCGCCGTCAACGCGGGTGACGAGAGCGCCTTCACCGCCGTCCTCACCGAGGACGCCACGATGTCCGACGACGGCAGCGAACGGGATCTGGCCGCCTGGACGGAGAAGGAGATCTTCTCCCCGAAGGCGAATGGCCGCATGAAGGTCGTGGACGCCTCGGAAGACGGCCGCACCCTCGTCGTCGACTACACGAACGACACGTGGGGCACGATGCGCACGCGCTGGTCCTTCACGGTCACCGGCGACCGCATCAGCCGCTTCGAGACGGGCCAGGCACCGGCCTGAGGATCCTCTTTGAGAGCCCTCCTTGAGGGCGCTTCTTGAACGACCCGCCCCGAAGGGCCCGCCCTGAGGGACCCGCCTCACCCGTCCCGCAGCCACGGCCGCAGCTTCTCCGGATTGCGTACGGCCCAGATCCGGGTGACCCGGCCGTCGTCGGCGAGCTCGAACGAGGCCACGGTCATCACGGTGCCGTCCCGCCGGGCCACCAGCCCCGGCACCCCGTTGACCGACCGCTCCAGGAGTTCGAGGCCCGGCGCGTGTTCGGCGATGGCGACCATGTACTGGGCGATGCGCTCACCGCCCTCGACCGGCCGCAGGACCGTACCGACCAGGCCTCCGCCGTCGGCGGACATCACGGCGGCCGGGTCGAGGAGGTCGACGAGGCCCGCGATGTCCTTGCTCTCCCACGCCTCCTTGACCCGCCGCACGGCATCGGCCTGCCCGACGCCCGCCCCCGACGGCACCGGAGTGGCCGGGCCGCGCACGCGCCTCCGGGCGGAGGCCGCGAGCTGCTTGCAGGCCGCGGGGGTCCGGCCCAGGACGTCGGCGATCTCGGCGAAGGGGTAGCGGAAGACGTCGTGCAGGACGAACGCCACCCGCTCGGCGGGCGTCATCGACTCCAGTACGACGAGGAAGGCCATGGTCACCGACTCGTCCAGGACCACCTGGTCGGCGGGGTCGGCGGGGCCCTCGTCCCCGCCCCGGCCCCACTCGGAGTGGTCGGGCACCGGCTCGGGCAGCCACGCGCCGACGTACCGCTCGCGCCTGGCCCGCGCCGAGCCGAGCACGTCGAGACAGATGCGGCCGGTCACCGTCGTCAGCCAGGCACCGGGGGAGCGGACCTCGTCCCGCCGACCGCGCGGCAGGGCGTACCAGCGGGCGTAGGCCTCCTGCACGGCGTCCTCGGCCTCGGCCAGTGACCCGAGCAACCGATAGGCCACATTGATGAGGTGACGTCGCTCCCCGGCTACCGCCCCGACGGCCGCCCCCGCTGCTGCCCCCATGCCCCGACCGCCCCTTCGGCTTCGCTTGCGCCTTGGCTTCCGCCCTCGCCTTACCTTTCACACGCCCATGTCGTCGGGCTGGTGAGACCTTATCGATCTACTGCTCCCCGCGCGGGGGCGGGAGAGGGGACCGTGGCATGGCCACCGAGGCGACGACGGCGAACGCGGCGGCACCACACCGCTACTCGTTCCTGCAGATCGCGACCGCTCTGCAGACCCTGACCATCTTCATCCAGGCGGTCTCCGCCGGACTGCTGTTCACCACGACGTACGGGGAAGCGCTGCACGATGCCGGGGCGCGGGTGATGTACGGGTCGTCGATGCTGTACGTCCTCGCGGCGGTGCTGGCCTGGAGACCGGGCGGTGCCTTACCCCGGCAGATCTGGTACGCGACCGGCTTCCTGGCCCTCGCCTCGGCGCAGGTCGCGGTGGGCATCGCGCACATCTCGTCGGTCCATGTCCCCCTGGGCGTCATGATGTTCGGGCTCAGCATGCTGGCGCTGGCACGGCAGGTCCCGTCGGGACATCGAGGTCAGGGCCGATCCACCCGGTAGAGGTAGTGGGCCCGCCCGTCGACGGGGTTGTCCGGCTCGAGTTCGCCCTCGGCGACCCGCCGCATCCCGGCCTTCTCCAGCGCCCGCCAGGACGCCCGGTTGGCCGCCGATACGGGCACCAGGACGCACGAGGCCCCCGGATGCTCGTCCCAGATCGCCTGGACGGCCGACCGGATCATCTGCGGCCCGAGCCCATGGCCGACGAGCTGCGGCTCACCGATCAGATAGTCGATGGTCATGGCCCCGGAAGGAACGTCGATCAACGTGGCGACCTCCACCAGATACTCGGGATAGTCGTCCAGCCGACACCGCTGCATCAGGCCGAACGGGGTGCCGTCGAAGTGGGCGAGCAGCTCCTCCGAGGGCTCCTCACCCCTGACGGCGGGCCCGAAGTCCCGTCGCACGGCCTCGATCGAGGGGTCATGGTTCCACCACCGGGCCACGTGCGGCCGCTCCAGCCAGGAGATCAGCAACGGGAAGTCGTCCTCGGTGAGCCGACGCCAGGTGATCATCGGGAACCTCCAGCGGGACGCGGCGGCAGGGGCACAGGAACACAGGGGCGCAGGGGCCGGGCGCCCATCGCCACCCAGCCTAGACACGGTTCGCCGGATCATGCGGCCGTGATGGCCGCTGCTCGCCGACCCCGGCCGGATGCGGGGCATCGGCCATGCGGCGCTCGACGTGCTGCGCGCCGAATCGCGGACCGACTCCGACCGGATCGCCGCCTGAACGACGGCCTGGCGCCCTGGTCAGCCGGCCAGGAGGGTGCGCGTCTCGTCGCTGACGGCCGGCAGGTCACCCGGGTCGGCCCGGGCGGCGCCGTCGTGCTCGGTGAGGGTGATGGGCCCGGTGGCCCGTACGGTGACCGCGAAGGTGAACTGCCGGGTTCTGCTCCCACTTCGGGAGGCGGTCGCGCTCGCACAGCCTCCGAGCGCCAGGACCATGCCTGACCAGCAAGCCGTCCAGCCGTTGCCCATTCGGAGACTGTTCCCGATCGCGTACGCATGCGCACCTTGCGCTAGTCTCTCGGGGCGCGGAAGCGGAACGCAGAGGGACGGGGGAGCCGTGTCGCATTCGGAGCGCTGGCAGGAGATGTTCGGACCGCCCGGCGAGGAGCCTGCGATGAGGCTCGCCTCGGCGGCGGCCTCCGCCCCCGGGCCTGGCGCGAGTGGAACGGGCAACCTCAAGCACAGCAAGGGCCCTTGGACCAGCGCCTCCGGCACCGCCGGCGAGCTGCGCACCAGGACGGAGACGAGCCGGTCGGCACTCCGCCGCGGACACGAGGGCGTCGAGGCGGGAGCCGTCGGCCTCAGCTCCGTCGCGACCCTCAAAAGTGTGCTGACGTCCTGGGAGGACCGCCTTCAGTCGGTACGGGACGAGTGTGAGCAACTCAAAGGTGCCCTGCTGACGGTCGCCAAGGAGATGGGGGAGACGGAGACCGCGGTCGAGAGGTCCTTCAAGGGCGTCCGCGTCGGCGGCAAGGCGGACGAGAAGCGATGAAGCGATGAAGCGATGACCGGAACTCTCACCTGGCAGTTGCTGCGCGACCTCAAGACCTCCGAGCTCACGGAGGCGGGCGACAAGTGGCACGAAGTTTCGGGGCGATCAGCCTCCGACCGGGTACGGGTCGACCGCGCGATGTCCGCGAAGATCAAGGAGACCCAGGAGAGCGACGCGGCGGAGGCGGCCCTCGGCAGGCTCAAGCGCCTCAGCCGAAACTTCCAGTACCTGCAGACCGAGTGCGGGCTCGTCCGTACGGCGCTCAACGGGCTCGCCGGCGATCTCGTCCGGCCTCAGAACCAGTTGAAGCAGGCGCTCGCGGACGCCGCCGCCCAGGACTTCACCGTCAACGAGGACGGTTCCGTCAGCTATCCGGCCGCCAAGGTCGAGGACCTGACCGGTGCGCAGCAGGCGGCGCCGGGCGGTAGGTCCCAGGGCAGCTCCCGTCTCCTGCTGGAAGCGCCCGCCCTCGGCTCGCCCGGGTAGCCGTCGCTGCATCCCGGCTACTCGGGCTTCCGACCCGTGAACCCGAACGCGGCGAAGGCGCAGGACGTGGCGGACCGTATCGCCAGGGCAGTACGGTCCGCGCGGGAGATCGACGCACGGTACGCGAGGACCCTCAACGGTCTGAAGGCCGAGAAGGGCCTCGATGTCACTGCGGCCACGCTGAAGGACGTCGCCCGGGACACCGCCGATGTCCGCTCCACCGCCGGCAGACACCTCGCTGATGCCATCCCCCAGGACAAGAGCCCCGCCGAGCGCAAGAAGTGGTGGGACGCCCTCACCGACGAACAGCGGCAGGAGTATCTGAAGGTCGCACCGGACCTGATCGGTGACCTGGACGGTATCCCGGCGACCGCCCGCGACGAGGCGAACCGCACCTACCTGCCGATCCTCATCGACGAGATGGCCCGCCGGGGCGGCGACGACGTGCAGACCAAGATCGACGCCCTCCGCATGATCCAGACCAAACTGGGCGAGTCGACTCACCCGCCCATGTTCCTCCTGGGCATCGGGGATGAAGGCAACGGACGCGCGATCGTCTCGTACGGCAACCCCGACACCTCCAGACACGTCTCGGCGTATGTTCCCGGTCTCGGTACCAAGCTCGACGACGAGTTCGTCAAGCAGACGATGATACGAGCCCAGAACACGGCCCTCGGTGCCGAGGAGGTGGATCCGTCCGTTGCCTCGATCATCTGGCTGGGCTACGACGCCCCGCAGGGCGTGGACGTGATGTCGAAGGGCGATGCGCAACGGGGCGCCCCGGCCTACAACGAGTTCATGGCGGGCATCTCGGTGACGAACGAGAACGACGACCCTCATGTGACGGCGATCGGGCACTCGTACGGCTCACTCACCGTGGGCACGGCCGCCAAGCAGTCCGGCGGCATTCCGGGCGTCGACGATGTGATCCTGCTCGGCAGTCCCGGCGTGGACGCGCAGAGGGCTTCGGAACTCGGTGTGGGCAAGGATCATGTGTTTGTCGGCGCGGCCGACAACGACCCGGTCACCCACCTCCCGGCGAAGGGCGAGGCCGCGCTCGGCTGGGCGTTCGGAGGTCCGGCGGGGGTCAGGGTGGGACGAGATCTCTTCGACGCCGGCAACGATGACCTGTACTTCGGCAAGGATCCGGCCAGCGCGGCCTTCGGAGCACAGCGCTTCGAGGTCGACGACGGGCCCAGGATGGTCCGCGAGGCCGGCCTGTTCGACGCGCACTCCCAGTACTTCACTCCCAAGCTCGACGATGTGTCGACGGACAACATCGCCAGCATCGTCGGCGGAAGCCCTGAGAAGATCGTGAGAGAGAAGCATCGATGAGGCGCATCACACGGACCATTCGACTGGGCTGTGCGGTGGCCATGGCCGGAGTGCTGCTCGCCGGGTGCGGGCTGTTGGGCGGTGCCAAGGGCACAGGAGGGGCATTGTCAGGCATGGATATGCAGGGTGCGGCGGAGCGTGCCGACGGGATGTTCTACGCGACGGTCGGGGCGATCAAGCCGGAGATCGAATGGGTCCACCGCGCGACGACGACCGGCAGCTGTGATGTGACGCGCTACTGGGCCGTGATGACGGTCGTCTCCAAACAGCGCCGGGGCAGCTTTCTGGGTGTGGTCGAGCGTTTCTGGAAGGCGAGCGACTACCGGATCAGGACAGTCAATCCGAGCAAGGACCTGCCGGCGATCTATGCCACGTCCTCGGACGGCTTCGATATCAGAGTTCAGCTCGGCTACAAGGGGCAGGCGTTTTTCCAGATCACCAGCCCCTGCGTGGACGAGTCGAAGGTGGCCGCGCCCACGAAGGTGGCCAACGGCCGCATGTACGAGGGGAAGATCCCCACTCCCAACGTCCGTTCCGACTTCTGGTCCGCCGAGGCTCCGGTACCGGGACCCACTGCCTCGTCCTGACCTCCTGACGATGATCACCGGGAAGCTCTCCAGCAGGACGCGGCGGCAGGGCCCGGGTGCCGCCCCATCCTCACCAAGCCTGGTCAGCCCGCGAGAAGGGCCCGCGTCTCGTCGCTGACGGCCGGGAGGCCACCCGGGTCGGCCCAGGCGGCGTCGTCGTGCTCGGTGAGGGTGATGGGTCCGGTGGCCCGTACGGTGGCCGCGAAGGTGAACTGCCGGGTCCTGCGCCCACTTCGGGAGGCGTAGTCGAAACTGCCGACATGCCCGGTGACCCGCGTGACGGTGAGCCCGGTCTCCTCCAGAACCTCCCGGCACAGGGCGACTTCGAGCCGCTCGCCGGGATCGACCCCGCCACTGGGCAGCTCCCACAGCCCCCCGAGGAAATCGTCGGCCCGCCGCCTGAGCAGGAGCACCCGGCCGCCCTCGTCGGTGATGAGCGCGCCGACGACGTACTTACCGATGACGTCCCGCCGGGCGTCGGCGAGAAGGCTTTCGGTGAGGGAATCGGGGAGGAGGGAGGTCACGTGGGCGGCTCCTTCTGACGGTGGTGGCGATCGATCGTACGAGTGGACACGCCGCGCTCCGCAGCGCGTCCGCCGGTCCCCTCACGAGCTGATCGGCCTGTACAACGTGCTGTACAACATCCGGGTGAACCAGACCAGGCTCGGCCGAGCCACTGAACCCGGAGGTCTCGTGAAGAAGGCGCGGTTGTGGAAGTCCTTGGTGCCGGTGGTGGTGAACCTGTTGTTGGGGATACCAGCTGTGGTGCCGATCTTCCTGACCTGGTACTTCCTGTCCAACGGCCCACTGGAGGAGCTGGGATGGACACAGCGGGACCCGAACGAGGACGACGGGATGCTGTTGTGGCTGGTCATCGTCGTCCCGGTGGTGGCCTGTTTCGGAGGCATCTGGGCCCTGATCAATCTGTGGATGCGGCGCAGGATGTTCACCGAACGGCCGCCGTACGCATACTGGCTCGTATCGGTGACGCTGGTCCTTGCGCCGTTCTTCCTGGGGGTCGGCTTCGGCTGAGCGAAGGACCAGCACCGGTATTCGCTGGTGGTCCGCCCGGACCTACTGACACGATCTGGTCGTGACCACGTTGTTCCTGACGGTCGGCCTGCCAGGGGCCGGGAAGACCACGAGAGCGCGGCAGCGCGCCGAGGAGCTCGGCGCGCTGCGCCTGACCCCCGACGAATGGATGCTGCCCCTGTGCGGCGAGGCTGAGCCGGACGGGAAGCGTGACGTTGTGAAGGGGCGCATGCTTTGGCTCGCCCTGGAGGCGGTCACGGTGGGCACCAACGTGGTGGTCGACTACGGCTGTTGGTCCCGGAACGCACGCTCCGCCAAGGTGGGCCCGGTGGAGTGGGCTGACTGAGGCTGCGTACATCGACTGCCGCCGTACAGTGGCGTTTTGCGGAGCTGGTTGAGCGGGGGGCGGATTTCGGGTGGCAGGCGGCGATACGTACCAGTGGTGGGAGCTGCTGCCGGCCGGCATTCGCCGGCAGGTCGACGGATACGTACTCCAGGACTCCCGTATGCAGGCGATCCGTATCGTCTTCGAAGTCGGCCGGGCGCGCGGTCTGGGGCTCCATGAGGCTCAGCTCGTCGTCCATGACCGCTACCTCCACCACGGCGACCGGGTCGCCCGGACCCCCGACAGCCCTCTCGACGTGGAGTCCCTGGCCGCCCGCGCCGCAGGCTGCCCGGGCCGGGTCTTGGCGATCGAGGCCGTGTGGGACGGCGACACCGTTCACGACTGGTTCGTGCACCTGATGGCGATCACCGATGACGCTGTTGGCGAGCGGTCCCTGGCCACCATCTACTGGGACACGGCCGGGCGGTATCTCGGTGAGGAGGGGGCTCCGGGGTCGCTCCACCCGTCGGCTGCGGCCGCCGACAGAAGCGGCAGGGCCCTGGCCGCGCGGCTGTCGGTCCCCTTCCACTTCGCCAGTCCGAAGACTCCGGACGACGAGGCGCCCCGCTGGCGGCCGTGACTTCGACGTCCGGGGTCGTCCTTCGCCGATCATGGCTCCATGACCCGTGCTCGCGCTCTCTCGACGCCGCCCGTCATCGCCGCCGGCTCGCTCGCTGCCGCCCCTCAACCTGTGCTCACCGCCGCCGGTGGACTGGTGCTCCGTCCCTGGGCGGACGGTGGCGCGCCCGCCTTCCTCGCCGCCTACCGCGACGACGAGATCCGGCGCTGGCACACCCGACGGCCCTTGAGCGAGGCCCAGGCCCGCGAGTGGTCGGACCACGGTCTGCAACTCCCGGACGACCCCGTGGCATCGGTGGAGGTGCTGCGGCAGGCCGTCTCCCGGCTGGACCGATTCGTCGGCTCGCTCGGCCGGGCGGAAGAGGAAGGAGGGGAATGAGCGCCGGGAACTGATTTCGGCGCGGGCCGGGAGCGGCACCGGGCCGAGCCCGTTGTCAGTGGTGGCTGGCAGCATCGATGCCGTGAACGCTTCAGCGGCCGACCGCACCACGAGAACCACCCGTGTGCGTGTCACCGCCGACCTGCTCCCCCGTGCGGCGTTCACTACGGGTGTCATCGTCGACAACGCAGGAGGAACCCATGGCTCAACTGCTCAGAGTCCAGAATTTCACCGTCTCCAGTGACGGCATCGCGGCCGGTGAGGACCAGACCCTGGAGAGGCCCTTCGGCCATGTGGAGCCGGAGCGGCTGTTCTCCTGGGCCGGTGCCACGGCCAGCTGGCCGATGCGTACGGACCCTGGAGGGAGCCGGGGGCTGGACGACTACTTCACGCGGGACTTCGACCGCAACATCGGCGCCGAGATCATGGGCCGGAACAAGTTCGGCCCCCAGCGCGGGCCCTGGCCCGATCACGCGTGGTGCGGCTGGTGGGGCGATGAGCCTCCGTTCCGTACGCCGGTGTTCGTCATGACCCACCACGAGCGCCCGTCGTTCACGCTCTCCGACACCACGTTCCACTTCGTCGGCGGCGACCCGGCCGCGGTCCTCGCGCAGGCGCGGGAGGCGGCTCAGGGCAAGGACGTGCGGCTCGGCGGCGGGGTCACCACCATCCGGGAGTTCCTCGACGCCGACCTCGTCGACGCTCTGCACGTGGTGGTGTCCCCGGTGAAGCTCGGGACCGGGCTACGGCTCTGGGACTCGCCCGACGAGCTGCTCGACCGGTTCCACCTGGAGGTCGTGCCCAGCCCGAGCGGGGTGACGCACCACTTGTTCTGGCGGAGGTGAGGGGGCCCCGGCCCGCCCTACGGCAGCCGCGCGACCGCCACGTACAGGCCGCTCGCCTCCGGTGCGGGTGCCGTCGGGCCGTGGAACCACTCCGGGGCCGTCACCAGGCCCGGCTCCACGATGTCCAGGCCCTCGAAGAACCGCCCGAACTGCTCGCGGGTCCGCAGCGCCAGGCGGATGCCGCCCTTCTTGTACTCCTCGGTCCCCCGCTGCCCGCCCTCGGGGTTCACATCGGATGCGCCCTGGGAGAGGACGACGTAACTGCCGGGGGCCAGGGCGCTCGTGAGCGTACGGAGGATGCCGCGCGGGTCCTCGTCGTCGGGCAGGAAGTGGAGCAGGCCGAGGAGGGAGAGGGCCACCGGGCGGTCGAAGTCCAGCACCTTGCGTGCGGCCTCGATGATGGTGGCGGGCTCGCGTACGTCGGCGTGGACGTAGTCGGTCGCGCCCTCCGGCCGGCTGATCAGCAGGGCTTCCGCGTGGCGCAGGACGATGGGGTCGTTGTCGCAGTAGACGACCCGGGAGGAGGGGTGGATCTCCTGGGCGATCTGGTGCAGGTTCGGTGCGGTGGGGATGCCCGTCCCGATGTCCAGGAACTGCGTCACGCCCTCGCCCGCCAGCCAGGCCGTCGCGCGGTTCATGAAGGTCCGGTTCTGACGGGCGCCCGTCTTGGCTTCGATGGGCAGGTGTTCGGCCACCGCCTGGTCCACGGGGTAGTTGTCCTTGCCGCCGAGCAGCCAGTCGTAGACCCGTGCCGAGTGGGGCCTGCTGGTGTCGATCGGGGGGTGGGACATCGGGGGGTGGGGCAGCTCTGCCGTCATGCCGGGCTCCCTGGGCAGGTGGTGTGGACCTTTCCGTCGGAGGAGTCTGGCACAGTAACGTGCGCGTGGCGGAAGGGTGTTGGGTCTCGGGCGCGTTGGTGTGGGGCCGTGCGGGGCGTGGGCGTCCGGTGCCGCATTGACCTCGGGTGCCGGGTGCCAGCAAGATCCTGGTGTGAAACCTGACATACCTCCTTCGCCCTGGGATCCGCCCCCGCCCACGCCTCCGTCGAGCGGACCCGCCTGGCCGCAGGCCCCAGGACCCGCCTGGCCGCAGGGGCCGGGATCTGGCCGGCCGCCGCAGGCCGGCGGACCGGGCTGGCAGACGCCCCCGCCCGGGCCCGTCCCGCCGTCCGGTCCCGTACGGGCCGGGGCCGGGGCGCGCTACGACCAGCAGGGGCGGAACGGGCAGGGCGGCAGGTTCGCGTGGCTCGGGGAGCTGTCGCTCGTCCTGCTCCTGGCCGTCGTGGGCATCCTGGTCGTCTCCGGGATCGGGGCCGTCCTCGCGGAGGTGCTGGACGCGGGGCCCGCGTCGGCGGACAGCGAGGTGTTCTTCGAGGACCCCGTCGCCGACATGGCCCTCCAGCTCGTGGGCATCGCGATCGGAATACCGATCGTCCTGTGGGGAGCCCGCTATCTGGGCCGGCGCCCGGCCGGTACGGTCTCCTCGGTCCTGGGACGGCTGCGGTGGAAATGGCTGGGGCTGTGCGCCGCCGTCGCCTTTCCGCTGATCATCGTCCAGTTCGGCGTGATGTTCGCGTGGACCTGGGGGGAGGAGTCCACCGAACCGGCCGGGGACGGCTTTCCCGGCTGGACCGCCTTTCTCGTGAGCCTGGCCGTGCTGGCGGCGCTGGTGCCGTTCCAGGCGGCGGCCGAGGAGTACGTGTTCCGGGGCTGGCTGGTCCAGGTGATCGGGCGGGCCGTGCGGTCGCCGTGGCCCGCCGTCGTACTCGCGTCGCTCCTGTTCGCCCTGGCCCACGGCTTCGGCGAACTCACCGGGTTCATCCTGCTCTTCTACTCGGCGCTGTGGTGGGGCTGGCTGGTGATCCGCACCGGTGGCCTGGAGGCGGTGGTCACCCTGCACGTCGCCAACAACCTGCTGGCCTTCGGCCTGGCGGCCGGCTTCGGCGAACTCGCCTCCACCGAGACGGCGGCCGATGCGCCGTGGCAGGCGATGGTCGTCGAGTTCGTCTTCGCCCCGCTGTACTGCCTGGGGATCGTGTGGCTCGCGAAGCGGCGCGAGGTCGAGCGGGTGAGTCCCTGACGTCTCGGTCGATGACTTCGCGTTGAGCGCTGCCGTGCCGCAGCCCGCCGCTTCGGCCAGGAAATCCGCTGTCCGGTCGCCGGGGCGCGCTGATAGACCTCCGGCATGAACGGGAGTGAGGGAACCTCTGGTGACTGACTCGGCTCTCCTGGCAGCCTTCGAGCAGCACGAGCACTCCAGCAAGGACTTCCACTTCAACGTCGGCCCGGCCGATACCGGCGGCGAGCCCACGCCCTGGGACAGCGCCGTCTTCGCCGAGCAGCTGCGGAAGGATCTGGAAGCGGTGCTCTCGCTCACCTTCGACGTGAGCCGGGGCATCGTGGACCCGACCGGAGGCTGCACCTACTGGTTCGAGAGCGGCGAGCGCAGCGTCTCCCTCCAGGTGAGCGATCCGGAGGAGGGCGACCCCTTCCCCTTCGGCAAGGTCCCCGCCTTGCTGATCATCCGGTCGCGGTCCGAGGAGGTGGCCACGTGGGAACTGGCGGCCGGCCTCTACCGGGACCTGTGCTCCCTGGGCAGGTACCTCGTCCTGGCCGAGACGAAGCACGGCGACCTGGTCACCGGGAACTTCGACGTGGGCGACGGCTGGTAGCCCTGCCGCCGTGAGGAACGGCCCTCAGAACGCCACGGTCAACTGGGCCCGGATGTGCGCGCGCAGGACGCCCGCCATGTCCGTCGTGCAGTCGCTGATCAGCCACTGGATCTGAAGGCCGTCCATGAGGGCGATCAACTGCTGTGCGGCGGAAACCGGTTCGACGCCGTCGCGCAGGGCACCCGCCTCCCGGGCCTGGACGTAGGCGCGTTCGGTGTTGGCGACGGACGTACGGTAGCGGGCCTCGAAGTACGCGTGCGCCGGGTGGTCGGGGGCGGTGGCCTCCGCCGCGACCACCGAGAACAGCTCGACGATGCCGCGCCGCTTGGCGTTCAGCTCGGCGAGGTCCACCAGCCGGCGCAGATGGTCGACGCCCCGGGTGACGCCCAGGGCCAGCCACTCGTCGTCCACGTCGTCGCGGCGCTGGAGCACCGCGAGGAGCAGCGCCTCCTTCGTCGGGAAGTGGTGCAGGAGGCCCGGGTGGGAGATGCCGCAACGGGTGGCGATGACGCGCAGCGAGGCACCCCGGTAGCCGGCCTCGCCGAACAGCGTCATCGCCTGGTCGAGGATCTCGATCCGCTTGGCCCGGCCCTTGGCGTAGCCGCGCCGGGGTCCCGGGGTCACGCGCATTCACCCGCTGTCATCGGACGCCTCTCTCGTTCCCCCCGCGCTCCGCCCCAGATTCTCACAGGGGTGAATACTTACCAAGCGGTCGGTATTGAGCGTACGGTACTGCGGAGTGCCGTCGTGAAAGGAACTCCTGTGGGCCTCCTGCCGCCGTACCTCGACCCCGCGCTCCCCGTCGCGGACCGGGTCACCGATCTGCTGGGCCGCATGACGCTGCCCGAGAAGGTCGGCCAGATGCTCCAGCTCAACGCCAAGGAGGGCGTGCGGCACCTCGTGGAGGAGCTGCACGCCGGGTCGATCCTGCACGCCTCGCCCGAGCGGGTGCTGGAGGCGGCCGCCCTCACCGAGAAGACCCGGCTGCGCATCCCGCTGCTCGTGGCGGAGGACTGCATCCACGGCCACTCCTTCTGGGAGGGCGCGACGATCTACCCGACGCAGCTCGGCATGGCGGCCACCTGGGACACCGGTCTGGTGGAGCGGATCGCGCGGGCCACGGCGGTGGAGGTCGCGGCGACCGGTGTGCACTGGACGTTCTCGCCGGTCCTCTGCATCACCCGCGACCTGCGGTGGGGCCGGGTGAGTGAGACCTTCGGCGAAGACCCTTTCCTCATCGGTGAGCTGGCCTCCGCGATGGTGCGCGGCTACCAGGGCGAGGGGCTCACCGACCCGACCGCGATCCTGGCCTGTGCCAAGCACTTCGCCGGGTACTCCGAGACCCAGGGGGGCCGCGACGCCAGCGAGGCGGACATCTCCCGGCGCAAGCTGCGCTCGTGGTTCCTGCCGCCGTTCGAGCGGGTCGCCAAGGAGGGCTGCCGGACGTTCATGCTCGGCTACCAGTCCATGGACGGCGTGCCGATCACCGTGAACGACTGGCTGCTGGGCGAGGTGCTGCGCGGCGAGTGGGGCTACACCGGCACGCTGGTGACCGACTGGGACAACGTCGGCCGCATGGTGTGGGAGCAGAAGATCTACGCCGATTACGCGCAGGCGTCGGCGGCGGCGGTCCGCGCGGGCAACGACATGGTGATGACGACGTCGAAGTTCTTCGAGGGCGCGCAGGAGGCGGTGGCGGAGGGCACGCTCATGGAGGCCGAGATCGACGCCGCCGTACGCCGCATCCTGACGCTCAAGTTCGAGCTCGGGCTCTTCGAGAACCCCCGCCACCCCGACGCCGCCCGGCAGGCCGAGTTCATCGGCAGCGCCGCGCACGCGGCCCTCAACCTGGAGGCGGCCCGGCGCTCGCTGGTGCTGCTGGCCAACGACGGCACGCTGCCGCTGGCGGGCGGCCCGGAGGCGTCCGAGGAAGGGCGGGCCACGGGGCCCGGCCCCCGTACGGTCGCGGTCGTCGGCCCCAACGCCGATGACGCGCAGACCCAGTTGGGCGACTGGGCGGGCTCCTCCGGGCAGGCGGACTGGCTGCCGGACGGGCAGCCGCGTGCCATGATCCGTACCGTCCTCGACGGCTTCCGCGACAAGGTGCCCGCCGACTGGACCGTGACGTACGCGCCCGGCGCCCGCATCCTGGACGTCGGGCCCGACCCGGAGGGGGAGTCCTTCCCCGACGGGCAGCCCCGCCCCGAGGTCGTCGTCCCGGCCGAGCCCGACCCGGCGCTCATCGGCGAGGCCGTCGCCGCCGCCGAGGCCGCCGACACCGTCGTCGCCGTCGTCGGTGACCGGATCGAGCTGATCGGCGAGGGCAAGTCGACCGCCACCCTCGAACTCGTCGGCGACCAGGTCGCGTTGCTCGACGCGCTGGCGGCCACGGGTAAGCCCCTGGTCGTCGTCGTCATCAGCTCCAAGCCGCTGGTGCTGCCGCCGTCCGCGCTCGGGGCCGCGGCGATCGTGTACGCGGCCAACCCGGGGATGCTCGGCGGTACGGCGGTGGCGGAGCTGCTCCTCGGCCTGATCGAGCCGACCGGCCGGCTCCCGCTCTCCTTCGCCCGGCACGCGGGGCAGCAGCCGACGTACTACAACCAGGTGCGCGGCCAGCACGGCACGCGTTACGCGGACCTCACGCAGAGCCCGGCCTTCGCGTTCGGGGAGGGCCTGAGCTACACGACGGTGGAGTACACGGGCCTGGAGCTGCTGACGGCGGTCGTCGAACCGGCGGAGACGGTACGGGCCCGGGTGACGCTGAGCAACGTCGGCGCCCGGCCCGCGCTGGAGACCGTTCAGGTGTACGTGAGCGACACGGTGACGTCGGTGACCTGGGCGGAGAAGGAGCTCAAGGCGTACGAGCAGGTCACGCTGGCTCCGGGGGAGTCGCGTCAGGTCGAGATCGAACTCCCCGTCGCAGCCTGCACGTTGGTGGACGTGCGGGGGCGGCGCGTGGTGGAGCCGGGGCGCTTCGAGCTGCTGGTGGGGCCGTCGTCGCGCGACGAGGCGCTGCTGCGGGCGGAGTTCACGGTGAAGGGCTGAGCGCGGCGCCGGCCGAGGGATGTGACGGACGTGGGCATCCGAGCCTGCTCGAAGCCGCCGGTGCCCGCCGCACGGCTGCTATGTGCTCTCTGCGCCCGATTACCTCTCCACACACCTCCCGAAAATCTGTAGCGGCTGGAGTAGACATTGGGCGGCGTTGTGGTTATGGTTTCTGTCGTAGCCCAGAGGACAGCAAGACCGGGCAGAGATGAACTGCCTGTAGCAGTACCGCAGTACAGCTGGTTGCAGGACGGTCCGGTGGTGGAGTTTCGGAGCCAGAGCAGGTGCAGGACGGCGACGGAACTGATCCCGGACTGGGTGGCCCGCAGGTTCAGGGGCGGCCATGAGTCACGAGTGGCACCACACAGCGGCAGGACCAGAAGCAGCACCTCGGTGAAGGCGTCAGCTGTGGGCGCACGCACCGGGAAGTTCGGCAGTGGGGTTCTAAGCCAGAGCAGACGCATCACGGGCGACGGGGCTGGCTGCCGAAAGGAGTGGCGCTGTGAAAGGCCACCGAGCAGTACGCAGTGAAGCAGTAGCAGCAGTAAGCGATGCAGAGGGTAAGAAACGGAGGAGTTGGGCACCATCCAGGATCGCCCGGGCGGAAGTCTGAGTCCGGGTACCGCAGGACATCGTGAGTGAGGTGGTCTCCGGTCAAGCAACCGCGATCCCCGCAACCCCCGACCTCTCCCGGGCGGGCACGCGGAACAAGAAAGGCCGACGCAGCCGATCCAGGCCGGCCGATGGTGTAGCAGTTCCTTCGGGGCCCTGGTGCCAATGGCACCAGGGCCCCTCCAACGTGTCTTCCGCCCCCTGAGGCCTCCCGCAGACCTCATACTCCGCTTCTCGCAGTGAGGTGCCTGTGACAGCAGGCAGGCGAGTCTCGTTCCACCGTCTTGGCGACGATGTGACTGTCCCCTTACACCAGGGGCCGGGCCGCCGAGATGCGTGACACCACACAGGGATTCCTCCGCGCCATCGGCGAGGCGCGCCTCATCAGGCCCCTGCGCTCCGCGGGCGGCCACCGCCGAGATGTCTCGGCGCAAGGGCCGGCCTCGCTGAGCTCCCTGCCACGCGTTCTGCTGGTGAAGGGCAACTCAGGGGGTAGGAGCATGGGCATATGGATATTGAACGTAGGAACAACGTCACTGTGACCGGGAACCCGCAGGGGCCCACCGTGGTGCTGGCTCATGGGTTCGGCTGTGATCAGAACATGTGGCGGCTGACGGTACCTTCCCTGGTGGAGAAGTACCGGGTCGTCCTGTTCGATTACGTGGGCTCTGGCCGTTCGGATCTGTCCGCGTTCTCCGCGGCTCGTTACTCCTCGCTGGACGGTTACGCCCGTGATGTGGTGGAGGTGTGCGAGGCACTCGACCTGCGCGATGCGGTGTTCGTCGGCCACTCGGTCAGCGCGATGATCGGCGTTCTCGCGGCCGACATGGCTCCGGAGCGTATCGGGGCGCTGGTGATGGTCGCGCCGTCCCCGCGGTACATCGACGACGAGGGCTACCGGGGCGGTTTCAGCGTCCAGGACATCGACGAGTTGCTGGAGTCCCTGGACGCGAACTACCTGGGCTGGTCGGCGGCGATGGCCCCTGTGATCATGGGGAACGCGGACCGTCCGGAGCTCGGGGACGAGCTGACGAGCAGTTTCTGCGCCGCCGACCCGGAGATGGCCCGTGTCTTCGCCAGGACCACGTTCCAGTCGGATTCACGGGACGACCTGAAGGGGGTGGCCGTGCCGACGCTGGTGCTGGACTGCACCCAGGACGTCATCGCGCCGCGCGAGGTGGGTGCGTTCGTCCACCGGGCGGTCCCCGGGTCCAGGCTGGTCACCCTCGATGCCACCGGGCACTGCCCGCACCTGTCCGCGCCCGAAGCCACGAACCAGGCGATCACCGAGTTCCTGGCCGGCCTGCGGTGATGTGCCGCACCGGGCGGCAGGATCCGGAGGACGAGACCACATCGAGTGCGATGTTCGCGTCCCTGCTGGAGGACAGTGCGGAGGAACTCTACGAGAACGCGCCGTGCGGATATCTGTCCACGCTGATGGACGGTACCGTCGCCAAGATCAACACCACCCTGTTGGGCTGGATAGGCCTGGAGCGGGAGGCCGTGGTCGGGCGGATGCGGTTCGCCGATCTGCTGACCATGGGCGGCAAGCTGTACCACGAGACGCACTTCGCTCCGCTGCTCCGGATGCGGGGCACGATCAGTGGTATCGCCCTGGAGATCAGACAGGCCGACGGAGACCGGATGCCCGTGCTGGTCTCCTCCACGGTCAAGAACGCCAGTACGGGTGAGCCGCAGCTGATCCGTACGACGGTCTTCGACGCCCGGGAGCGGCGTGCCTACGAGAAGGAACTCCTCCGGGCACGGAGAGCGGCCGAGGAAGCACGCGCTCAGGCCGAGGCGGACCGCGCCCGGCTGCAGGACGCCCTGGCCGTACTGCAGCAGTCGCTGCTGCCCGCCAGCCTGCCCCGGGTGCCCGGCATGGAATCCGCCGCTCACTACCGCACCGCCTCACCCGACCAGCTCGGCGGCGACTTCTACGACCTGTTTCCCGTCGACTCCACACGCTTCGCCTTCTTCCTCGGCGACGTGTGCGGCAAAGGCCCTCAAGCGGCCGCGGTCACCTCGCTGACCCGCTACACTCTGCGCGCGGCCGCCCTGCACAACCCCGACCCCATCTCCGTACTGTCCACCCTCAACACCGTGCTCCACGAGCGCTACACCAGCGGAGACCCGCGCTACTGCACCGCCGTCTTCGGCATCCTCGAACCCGACCCCGCAACGGGACGGACCGTCGTCCGACTCGCATCGGGCGGTCACCCTCCGGCCCTGGTCCTGCGCGCGGACGGCACAGCCGACTTCCTGCCCACTCCTGGCGGTGTCCTCATCGGCATCCTGCCCTCAGCGCCCTTCACCGCCGCCGCCACCAGCCTGGGCCCCGGTGACACCCTGCTCCTCTACACCGACGGACTCACCGAGGCCCGCACGGGACAGGACCGTTCCACCTTGTACGGGGACGAGGCGCTGCGCACCTTCGGCACCGACTACGCCGGCCGGCCCCCGAGCGCCGTCGTCGAAGCTCTGACCGGCCTGCTGGACAGCTTCGGCGACGGCCTCGACGACGACACCGCTCTCCTCGCCCTGGGCGTCCCCCGCACCAGCACCCGGATCAGAACCACCTCATGAGCCCGCTGAAGATCACCAGCCGCACCGCTGCCACGGGCCCCGTCCTCCTCATCGACGGGGAACTCGACCACACCACGGCCCCCCAGCTGCGTGACGTGCTCACCGAGCTGACCCTCCAACCGGGCCAACGGCTCGTCCTGGATCTGGCCGGCATGGAATTCTGCGACTCCAGCGGCATCACCGCTCTGATCGTCTCCCGCAATCATGCCCATGCCGCCCGCGCCGACATCGCGCTCGCCGCCGTGCCCGCCCATACCCAGCGTGTCCTGCGCACGGTCGGCCTCGACCAGGTCTTCCCCCTCCACCCCGACAGCCGTACAGCCACCCGCCCCTGAACCGGATCGGTGGCAAGGAGCCGGCTCGGGTCTGCTCCGGCGACTCGAAGCCGCCGACGTAAGCCGATCCCCGTACCGATCCCCGTACCGACTCCCGTACCGACCCCCGGTTCGGTCCGACGCCGGGACGCGCCGAGAAGAAGCGTTTCGGCGTGCGGGCATTCGCCCGTACGGGTGTGGCGTGGCACTCCTGCGGCCCTCTGGGCGCGCACAATGGGGCGGCGGTTCGTGCAGAGGTGCCGAGGCCCTCTCCCGCACCTTGCGCTGAAGGAGGACCGGTGGCTGATGGCTGGGCGGTTCAGCGGACGGGGCCCGGTGACCAGGCCCGTACCCAGGCGAGGGAGCAGCTGCTGGACGCCGCACGGGAGCTGTACGGGGTGGTCGGCTACCGGGAGACCTCCGAGACGGACCTGTGCGAGGCGGCCGGGGTCACGCCCGAGGTGCTCCGGCAGGAGTACGGAACACGGGAGGGGCTCCTCATCGCCCTGCACAACCGGGTCACCACCGTCGGCCTGCGGGCCATGGAGGCCGCCCTGCTCTCCGAGGGGATCGACGAGTGTTCGATCGCGGAGAGGGTCCGGCGCCTCTTCGACGCGTACGTGGAGTCCGTCACCCGGGATCCACGCGAGGCACGGGTGACTTTCGTCGAGGTGCTGGGCGTGAGCGCGGTGGTGGACGAGCACTGCAAACTCTGGCGCGCGCTGTGGACGGAGTTCCTCACCGGGGAGGCCGAGCGGGCGGTGGAGCGGGGCGAGGCGGAGGACCGGGACCACCGCGTGGACGTCATGGTGATGGTGGGCACGGTCCACGAACTGATGGCTCACCACACCCGCCGCTGCCGCAGGGCCCGCCCGGAGGAGGTCTCCGGTGAACTGACACAACTGGCGCTGACGATGCTGGGGTCGCAGCCGGTGGGATGAGCGTGTGGAGGCGGGAGGCGGTCACCGGCCGGCGAGGAGGCCGGGCAGGGTGCGCATGTCGTCGAAGACGACGGTGCCGGGGCCTTCGAGATGGTGCGGGGGAGTCATTCCCCCGGCGTAGGCGAAGGCGCGCATCCCGGCGGCACGGGCGGCCTGAAGACCGTACTGGCTGTCCTCGACCACGGCGCACGCCTCGGGCGCGACGCCCATCCGCTTCGCCGCGTGGAGGAACAGATCAGGTGCCGGCTTGCCGTGCTCCACCTCGGTGGCGCTGAAGATGCGGCCGTCGAAGCGCTGGTGGAGGCCGGTGGTCGCCAGGGTGAAACGCATCTTGTCGTGGCTCCCGCTGGAGGCCACGCACGTGCGGAGGTGCGAGAGCGCGTCGAGGGCGTCGGCAATGCCGGGGACGGGGGTGAGTTCAGCGGCCAGCGCATCACGGTAGAGATGTGCGAACTCCTTCTCCCAGTCGGCCGGCAGGCTGCGCCCGAGGTGGGCCTCGATGTCCTTGGTCATCGCATGGCTTGAGCGACCCATGAACCGGTCGACGATCTCGGCTTCGGTGAGATGCCACCCCAACTGGGCCAGGACGAGGGCATCGATGCGCACCGCGATGCGCTCGCTGTCGACGAGAACCCCGTCGCAGTCGAATATGACGAGTTCGATCGGTTGGACCATGCCCGCAGGATAGACGGGGCCTACCGGCCGGTCCGGGGTGAGTGACTCCGCTGTCGGCAGAGCCGCCGGACACCGCCCGGCCCAGCTGCCAGGCTGGCCTGATGACGCAGCGTACGCACGTGTCCGTCACCGTCCACCGTCTCGACCTCGGCTTCTTCGTCCGGCCCGCAGCCGAGACGGGCGGCCCGCACCCCAGAGTCGAACCGGTGCTCGCCTACCTGGTCGAGCACGAGCGTGGACGGCTCCTCTTCGATACGGGCATCGGCGCCGGGGACCCAGGCGCCGAAGCGCACTACCGGCCCCGGCGACGCCCGCTGGAGGCAGCACTGGCCGCTGCGGGGACGGCAGTCGAGGACGTGGACGTCGTGGTGAACTGCCACCTCCACTTCGACCACGTCGGCGGCAACCCACTCCTGGCGGGCGTGCCCGTCCTCGTGCAGGAGACCGAGCTGGCGGCCGCGCGCAGAGGCGGGTACACGATCGACGCCCTCGTCGATTTTCCCGGCGCCCTGTACGAGGAGCTCTCCGGGGAGGCCGGACTCTGGCCCGGCGTGTGGATCGTGCCGACCCCCGGCCACACCGACGGGCACCAGTCGCTGGTGGTCCGCCAGACTGACGGCACGGTCGTCGTTCTCGCCGGGCAGGCCCACGACTTCGCCTCGCACTACGCCTCCGACGAACTCGCCCGCCGGGCCGTACTCGACGGGGTGGCCCAGCCGCTGCCGCCGTACCGGGCCTGGATGGACCGGCTGGTCGCGTTCGACCCGGGGCGGGTGTTCTTCGCGCACGACTGCTCGGTGTGGGAGCCGCCGTCGGAGCGGGCCGGCCCGCCTGTTGGGCACCGCGGTCCGTGACCAGGGCGTGGCGACCGTGGCCACCGGCAACCTCGGCCGGGTCGGCGGGACTCCGGACTCCGGGGTCCCGCCCTGGGCGTCCGGAGGCCCGGTCAGGCCGGAAGCCCGTCAGACCGGAACCGGCGCCGCGTGCTGCCGGGCGTACGGGCCGCACAGCCCCCACGCCTCGTGCATCGCGTCGGCGAAGGCGGCGGCGAGGAGGTGTTCGCCCGACGGGCCGGGGTGGGTGCCGTCGTACGTGTCCGTGCGGATGTCGTAGCCCGGCGGGCGCGAGGCCAGCAGGAGCGGGGAGGACGGGGTGTCCAGGTCGGCCACGGCCTTGGCGAGCAGTTCGTTGAAGCGGGCGCAGGAGGCGGCGAAGGTGGCGTCCGACTCGGCCCGGACGTTGGGTATCACCGGGAGCAGCACCATCCGGATGTGCGGGTTGGCCGTGCGGGCCGCCGTGATGAACGCGCGGGCGCTGGCCGCCGTCTGCTCGGCGTCCGTGTAGAACCCGAGGTCTATCAGGCCCAGCGAGACCAGCAGCACGTCCGCCTCCGCCTCGCGCACCGCGTCCGCGATCGCCGGCGCCATGTGCAGCCAGCCCTCGCCCCAGCCCGCCAGGTGCCTGCGGGCGTCGGGCGGGAAGGACGGGTCGGCGTACGCGTGGGAGTGCGGGGCGTCGGCCTCGGGGTCGTACAGCGTCGTGCGTGGCCCGACGATCTCGTACGGAGTCGGGCAGACCGCCTCAAGGTGCTGCCACAGGCGGTAGCGCCAGGTGAAGTCGCCGGTGGCGCCGATGGTCATGGAATCGCCGACCGGGAGAAAACGCATGGCGTCATCATGGCCGATCACGGCTGTGGCCTGCGACGTGACGATGGACACGGTGGGACGGGCGGGGGCGGGCCCCACGGTGGACGGGGCCGCGACCGTGGACACTTGGGCCATGCGTCCGTATCCGAGCCGCCCGGCACGTCTCGCCGTTCCCGCCGCAGCCCTCCTGCTGCTTCTGGGGGCCGCCTGCCCAGCCGTCGCCGCCGACGGGGAGCCCGACCGTGACTTCACGATCGAGGACCCCCGCATCACCGAGTCCAGCGGCCTCGCCGCCAGCCGCCTGCACCCCGGGGTCTACTGGACGCACAACGACAGCGACGACGGGCCCTACGTCTTCGCCGTCGACTCCCGCACCGGGAAGACCGTCGCGACCATCACCATGCGGGGTGTGGGGGAGCCGCGTGATGTCGAGGGCATCTCCATCGGGCCGGACGGCGACATCTACGTCGGTGACATCGGGGACAACCTGGACGGCTCCTGGAGTCATGTCTGGGTCTATCGCTTTCCCGAGCCCAAGGCCCTCCGCGACGCCACGGTCACCGCCACCCAGTACGACGTGAAGTACGCCGACGGGGCCCGCAACGCCGAAGCGCTGATGGTCCACCCGAAGACCGGACGCGTCTACATCGCCTCCAAGAACGAGGACGGCGGCGGTCTCTACGAAGGGCCCGCGAAGCTCACCGCCGGGGGCACCAACACGTTCCGGCGGGTGGGGGAGGTGCCGTGGGTGACGGACGGGGCCTTCTCGCCCGACGGGGGTTCGCTGGTGATGCGCTCGTACTTCAGCGCCCGCGTGTACGGCTTCGGGGACGGCCGCCTCGGGGAGAGCCGGTCGGTGGCCGCGCCGTTCCAGCGGCAGGCGGAGTCGGTGACGTACACGGCGGACGGCTCGGCCCTGATGTTCGGCTCCGAGGGGGCGCGCAGTGGGGTCGTGCGTGTGGAGGTCGAGGGGGGCGGCACGCCGGCGGAGGGCGGTCAGGGGAAGGGGAAGCCCTCGGGGAGCGGTAGCCCCTCCCAGGGGGCGGGCGACGGCCAGGACGGTGACGGCAAGGGCAGCGTGGGGCTCGGTGCGGTGATCATCGTCGGGGCGGGGGCCCTGTGGTTCGCGCTCCGGCGGAAGCGCGGGCAGGGGTGAGGCCCGAGGCCTCCGCCTCCCTCAGTCGCCGTTCGTCACCGGCCACACCTCGTAATGCAGCGTCCTGTCCCGCTTCAGCCGGTGCGCGAGCGGGACGAGCACGCCCTGCACGATCGGGTACTTCCGCGACAGCATCCGCGCCGCGTGCGTGTTCTCCTTCGTGCCCGGCCGCAGCAGCCGTGCGTGGGCGCTGATCCGCGGTCCCGTCGGTCTGCCCCGGACCGTGCACGGGGCGAGCTCCACCTTCGGGTGGTTGCGCATCCGCTCGACCTTCCAGGCCGAGGAGAACGTACGGATGAAGGCGTGATCACCCTCGACGGCGATGTTGACGGGCGTGCCGACGGCCGTGCCGTCCTGCCGGTGGGTGCTCAGCAGGACGGTGTACTGCTTCACGAAAGGGGCTAGCTCCCGGCTGGCGTCCATATATCCATTGGGGCACGGGCCGGGCGCGTTGTCATGTCCGGTCGGTCGCTCAGCCTGTCGCCCGGTCCGCCGTGCGCTCCGCGACCAGGGCCTCGAAACCGGCGATCAGCCGTTCCAGCCCGAAGGCGAAGTGGTCGAACTCCGCGCTGAAGGCGTCCTCGGCCATCCCCGCCATCATCGGGTACGCGCCGCTGAGCATGGCCCGCTCCAGGTAGGGGCGCTGGCTGTCCCAGAACTCCTCGTCGCTCAGCCCCGTCTGCGCCACCGCCTCCGCCGCGTCTCCCCGGGTGCGGGCGAGGCCCTCCACGAAGCTGTTGACCGTGATGATCACACCGATGAGCTCGGGGTCGCGCAGCCCCATGGACCGCAGCGCGGTGAGCGAGAGCTCCAGACCGCGCAGGGCGCTGGGGCCGAGCACCGTACGCGCCTGGTTGATCTTGAGCAGCCAGGGGTGGCGGCGCAGGTTGTCCAGGTAGGTCCGGGCCATGGCGTCGATCGCCACCCGCCAGTCGTCGGGGACGCTGCCTCCCCTCCCACGCTCGTCGGACAGGGGCTCGCCCAGCACCCGGTCGAGCATCAGGTCCAGGAGTTCGGCCTTGCCGGGGACGTACCGGTAGAGCGACATCGTGCCCGTGCCGAGCTCGGTGGAGAGCCGGCGCATGGAGACGGCGGCCAGCCCCTCCGCGTCCGCCACGGCGATGGCGGCCGTGACGATCCGGTCCAGCGTGAGGCCCGGTCTGGGGCCGCGGCTGGGGCGGTCCCCGGTGCCCCAGAGGAGTTCCAGGCTGCGCGCGATGTCGCCGCTCCCGGTGGTGGTGCCGTCCGGTGCCGCCGCTGTCGATCCGTCTTTCGCCATGGGGGCAGCGTAGTGCGCCGGAGGCGATGTGGGTACGCCGTACTCGCATTCAGGTACACCGTACTCAGTTTGGAGTGCGGTGTACTCGGCTTGCTTCCGGGTTCGTCGGAGAAGCAGGGGTTAGGCCATGTCCATGCCTGAAACCAGGCCGAGGTCCGGGTCCGCGTCCGGATGCGCGGTGCTCGCCGAAGGGGTCGTCAAGGGGTACCGGGCGCGAGGGAGGGGCGGGGCGGAGAAGCGGGCGCTGGACGGGTTCGACCTCGCCGTCCGCCCCGCCTGGTGGTCCCGACGCCGGAGGCGGCGGGCGGGCTGTACGCGGTCGTCTTCCCCTTCATGATGATCTCCAGCGCCTTCGTCGCCCGTCCCTGATGCCGAGCTGGCTGGGCACCGTGGCTGCCTGGGACCCGATCTCCTCGACGGCGACCGCCACCCGCGAACTGTTCGGCAACCCGGTGGCCGGCGGCGGTACCTGGGCGGGGGCGGAGTCGGGCGGGAGGCCCTAGGGTTCCTCCTCATGACCGAACCCGCCTTCCTGCGCACCACCCGCACCTCCTACGACACCCTGGCCGCCGACTATGCCGCCTTCTCCCGTGAGGAGTTGGCGGCGAAGCCGGTGGAGCGGTCCGTGCTCGCCGCCTTCGCCGAGCTGGCCGCCGCGGACGGGCACGGGCTCCCCGTCGCCGATGTGGGGTGCGGGACCGGCCGGGTCACGGGGCACCTGCACGGACTCGGCCTGGGACTGGACGTGTTCGGGATCGACCTCGCCCCGGGCATGTTGGCCGTGGCGCGGGAGGAACACCCCGGGCTCCGCTTCGAGGAGGGGTCCATGCTCGCCCTCGACCTCCCGGACGGGTCGCTCGGCGGCCTGCTCGCCTGGTACTCCACCATTCACGTCCCGGACGAGGAACTGCCGCGCGCCTTCGCCGAGTTCCGCCGCGTGCTGGCTCCGGGCGCTCCCGTACAGCTCGGGTTCCAGGCTGGCGACGAGCCGTTGCGGATGGCGGAGGCCTGGGGCCACGACGTCTCGCTCGTCTTCCACCGGCGGCAGCCGGAGCGGTTGGCCGCGCTGCTGCGGGCGGCGGGCCTTGAGGTGCGGGCCGTGCTCTGGAAGGAGCGGGAGACGGAGGGGCCGTTCCCGGAGCGGGCGCCGCAGGGGTTCGTGCTCGCGCGGAGGCCGCAGGAGGCCTGACCGGTATTTCCCGGCTTCCGCCGGAGATGCGGCCCGGCACGCCCCTCGCCTCCGGCGGGGGGCGTCGCACCACTGGCTCTCCCGAGATGCGGAGCGCCCCACGGTGACCAGACTGGTCACCATGGCAGACCAACGTTCAGCGCACGCCGAGCGCTCCTCCACGGGGACCCGGAAGAAGCCCCCGGCCAGGAAGGGGCCCGAGCACGCCGCCCGCGCCGCCTGTCAGAGCCTGGAAGCGCTGATCAGCCACCCGGCCGAGGGCGTCTCC
This sequence comes from Streptomyces sp. NPDC006261, assembly GCF_040613515.1. Classification (NCBI taxonomy): domain Bacteria; kingdom Bacillati; phylum Actinomycetota; class Actinomycetes; order Kitasatosporales; family Streptomycetaceae; genus Streptomyces; species Streptomyces sp. NPDC006261. Next base: position 34,608 of record NZ_JBEXSI010000026.1, on the reverse strand, counting down.
GCCATCCGGCGCTCCGACGACGACGGCTGGTGCGTCGTCGTGGACGTCCTTGAAGTGCCCCGTATCCCGGACACGACCAGCCTCCTCGCCTCGTACGAGGTGCAGCTCGACGGAGCCTGCGAACTCATGGAGTACACCCGGGTCCGCCGCTACCGGCGCGGTGCCGCCGACGAGTGACCCGACTTCGTCCGACAGCTGGAAGGACTCCCTCATGACGACCACGACGTACGCCGATGGTGTTGCTCCGTGCCCGCCCCGCGCCGGCACGCTCTACGACGTGCTGGAGCTCATTCTCGACCGGGGCATGGTGATCGACGTATTCGTACGGGTCTCCCTGGTCGGTATCGAGATCCTCAAGATCGACGCGCGCATAGTCGTGGCGAGCGTGGACACCTACCTCCGCTTCGCGGAAGCGTGCAACCGCCTCGACCTCGAACGTGACCCCAGCAGTTCCACCGTCCCCGAGCTGTTCGGCGGCTCCGCCGCCCGCTCCATCGGCAAGCGGAAGGTGCGCAAGGCCGCGGAGTCGGTCGGCGACACCGTACGCAAGGCGGTCGGGTCCGGCGTCTCCGACGATGACGACGAGGACGAGGTGGAGGCGGAGGCGGAGGAGAGGCCCGCGCGTCCGAGGAAGCGGCGGGCCCCCGTCAGCAGCAGCACGAGCCGCCGCCGCCGAGCGGAGGCCTGACGTGCGCGCCGAAGGACCGGGACCCGCCGAAGGGCGAGGGCTGTACGTGTACGCGGTCGTCCGGGCCGGAACGCCGCTGCCCCGGAAGTCCGGGGGCGTGGGCAGCCCGCCCGCCCCGCTGCGGACCGTCGGCGCGGGACCGGTGACCGCAGTCGTCAGCGCCGCCCCCGCCCAGTTGCGCGCCAGGCGCCGCGACCTGCTGGCCCACCAGGAGCTCCTGACGTACCTGGCGGGGAGCGGGCCCGTACTGCCGATGCGCTTCGGCATGGTCGCGCCGGACGAGGCCGCCCTGCGCGACCAGTTGGCCGCGGCGGAGGCGGGCCACCTCGCCGCCCTGGACCGGGTCGCCGGGCACATCGAGATGAACGTCAAGGCGCTGCCCGCCCAGGACTCCCTCGCCGCACTGGTGGCGGGGGACGCGACCGTACGGCGGCTGCGTGAGGCAACCCGCAGGCGCCCCGGCTACGAGGCGAACGTGCGCTTGGGTGAAGCCGTCGCCTCCGCCCTGGCGCGCCGGGCGGGCCAAGCGGGGCAGCGTGCGCTGCGCGATCTCGCGCCCATGGCCCGCGCGACGGCCGGGGGGCCGGAGGTCCCCGGCTGCGCGCTCAACGTGTCCTTCCTCGTGGCGCAGGCCGACAGCGACCGGTTCCGCGCGACCGCCGAGCGTTTCGCGGCGGCCCACCGTGACCACGTCGACCTTCGCATCGCCGGCCCGCTGCCCTGCTACAGCTTCGTCGGCGCCGGGGACCGGAGCGCGCCCGCACCCGTCGGTGGAGGCTGACGATGGGGCTGATCTCCGGACTGCTGCTGCTCCCCCTCGCGCCCGCCCGGGGCGTGGTGTGGGTCGCGGAGCGGTTGCAGGACGCCGCGGAACGCGAGCTCTACGACCCCGGCGTGATCCGCGCGCAGCTCGCGGCCCTCAACCGCGAACTCGACGAGGGACACATCGGGCTGGAGGAATTCGAAGCGGAAGAGGAGAGGCTGCTCGACCGGCTGTACGCCGCGCAGACCGGCCGGACACCGACAACAGAAGGTGACAGGCATGGATGACCAGGCGAAGGTGACGCTCGCAGCCGCCGTGGTAGGCGGATACGTGCTGGGCCGGACGAAGAAGGGCCGGCTGGCCCTGAGCGTCGCGACCTATCTGGCAGGGCGCCGGTTCGGACTCGAACCCCGCCAGCTGGCGGCCGAGGGGATGCGCAGGCTCGGCGAGGTCCCACAAGTGGCCGAACTGCAGAAGCAGTTGCGTGGCGAGGTTCTCGACGCGGGCCGCCAGGCGGTGACAGCCGCCGCCAACCGCTCCATGGTCTCCCTGGCGGACGCCATCGGCGACCGGACGGCGCGGCTCACCGCGCCGCCGGACGACGCGGCGGAGGACGAGGAAGAGGACGAAGGCGAGGAGGAGGAAGAGGAGCCCGAAGAAGAGGACGAGGAGGAGGAAGAGGAGCCCGAAGAAGAGGACGAGGAGGAGGACGAGGAAGAGGAGCCCGAAGAAGAGGACGAGGAGCCCGAGCAGGAAGAGGACCACGACGAGGAGGAGCCCGAAGAAGAGGACGAAGAGGCGTCCCCGCCGCCGTCCAGGGCGAAGAAGTCACCCGCCAGGAAGGCGGCCCCGGCCAAGAAGTCGGCTGAGGGGAAGGCCGCTCCGGCCAGGCGGCCCGCGGCGAAGAAGTCCGCCCCCGCCGAGAAGGCCCCGGCCAAGAAGGCCCCCGCCAAGAAGGCCCCCGCCAAGAAGGCCCCCGCCAAGAAGGCCCCGGCCAAGAAGGCCCCGGCCAAGAAGGCCCCGGCCAAGAAGGCTCCGGCCAAGGAGGCCGCAGCCAAGAAGTCCGCTCCCGCGAAGAAGACGGCAGCGAAGAAGACCGCCCCGGCCAAGAAGTCGGCAGCCAAGAAGTCGGCGTCCGGCACATCGGCGGCCAAGAAGCCCGCAACGAAGAAGCCCGCGAACAAGCCCGCCGCCAAGAAGTCTGCTGCGAAGAAGACAGCGGCATCGAAGCGGTCGGCATCCAAGCGCGCCGACCGCCGGAGGTAGTCAGCCATGGCAACGACGGACAAGGACGAATCCGAGGCTCCGGCGGAGTCGGGTGTCGACCGCATCAAAGAGGAGCTGTCGAAGTTCGCCAGTGCTCAGGTCCAGCAGCTCGCCGAGAGGGCGGGGGACAAACTCAAGGACCTGACCGGCCAGTTGAGTGACAGTGCCGAGAACGGCGGCTCGCTCCCCGCCATCGCCTCGCGCGTGCTCCAGGGCGAATCCCCGGCCAAGGCCTTTATGTCGGAGAAGGCCAAGGGTGCCAAGGACGCGGTGGTGGACAAGGCGAAAGGCCTCTTCGGCGGTGGCGGTGATGGCGGCGGCGGTGGGAAGGGCAACCGCAAGTCCGGCGGCGGAAAGTTCATGAACATCATCGAAGTGATGGACGTCGGCGTACCGCTGCGTACCGCCTACGACGCCTGGACGCAGTACGACGAGTTCAGCGGCTTCATGAAGGGCGTCCAGAGCGTCTCGAAGGGCGAGGACGAGGAGAGCGACTGGAAGGTCAAGGTCGGCCCCTCCTCCCGCAGCTTCAAGGCCACGGTGCAGGAACAGGTGCCGGACGACCGGATCGTCTGGACGTCCGAGGGCGCCAAGGGCAGCACGCGCGGCGCCATCAGCTTCCACGAACTGGCCCCGAACCTGACGCGGATCGTGCTGGTCGTGGAGTACTACCCGTCCGGGTTCTTCGAGAAGACGGGCAACCTCTGGCGTGCCCAGGGCCGCCGCGTGCGGCTGGACTTCAAGCACTTCCACCGGTATGTGACCCTCACCGAGGAGGAGCCGGAGGGATGGCGCGGCGAGATCCGTGACGGCGAGGTCGTGGTCACCCACGAGGAGGCCGTCGAACGCGAGGAGGCGGAGGAGTCCGAGGACGAGGAGGGCGGGGAGGACCAGGAGTACGGCGAGGAAGAGCCCGAGGAGGAGGCGGCCGAGGACGAGGAGCCCGAAGAGGAAGAAGAGGAAGAAGAGGACTACGACGAGGACGGCGAGGACGAGGAGGACGAAGAAGACGAAGAGGACGAAGAAGACGAAGAGGACGAGGAGCCTGAGGACGAAGACGAAGAGGACGAAGAGGACGAAGTGGAAGAGGAGTCCGAGGAGCCGCCCGCTCCGAGGCGCGCCAGCCGCAGGCGCCGGTCGGAGGCCGCGCGGTGACCGACCTCGACTTCCGCCAGGGAGGGCCGCCGGCCAACGGCCCCCAGACCACCAACCTCGCCGACATCCTCGAACGCGTCCTGGACAAGGGCATCGTCATCGCCGGGGACATCAAGATCGACCTCCTCGACATCGAGCTCCTCACCATCCGGCTCCGCCTCTTCGTGGCATCCGTCGACACTGCGAAGAAGGCGGGCATCGACTGGTGGGAGACCGATCCGGCTCTCAGCTCCAAGGCGTCACGCAACGCCCTGGAGGACGAGAACCGCCGGCTGCGGGAACGCCTCCAGGCCCTCGAACCGGCCGCGGACGAGTTCGACGGCCCGGCCCCGCACCGGAACGCCGACAGGCACAACAGCGAGGAGAACAGGCAGAGATGACGCACCCCGTCCCCCCGGCCCAGGCTCCGGGCACCGGTGTCACGTACGTGTTCGCCGTCTGCCGGGGCACTCGTGCCGTGAACACGGCGGACGTCACGCGCCTGGCCGGCATGCCCGGCGGCGCGACGGTCCGGCTGCTGCCTTCCGGGCCGCTGACCGCCGTGGTCCAGACCGTCCCGGCCGCCGACTTCACGGACGAGGTCTGGCAGTCCCGGCTCTCGGACCGGCAGGAGATCGAGCGGTACGCACGGGCCCACCACGAGGTCGTGTCCGCCGCGGCCGTCCACGGCCCCGCCGTACCGCTGCCCCTCGCCACGCTCTACCACGACGACGACCGGGCCCGCCGGGCCCTCGATGACGAGGCGCACCGCTTCCACGGCGTGCTGAAGCGCATCGCGCACCACGCCGAGTGGGGCGTGAAGGTGTACGAGCCCGTGGCCGCCCGGCAGGACCAGGAGGAGAGGGAAGCCGCTCCCGTGGGTAGCGGCGGGCGCGAGGCCCCCGCCCCCGGAGCGGGGCTCGCCTACCTGAACCGCAAACGCGGGGTCCAGGAGCGCCGGGAGCGGCGCCGGGAGCAGGCCCTGTCCGTAGCGGAATCGGTGGACGCCGAACTCCGTGAGCTGGCGGCCGCGTCACGCCGCCTCCGTACGCACGGAGCCGTACCGGGGGGCGACAGCCGGGTGCACGTGCTCAACGCGACGTACCTCGTGGCCGAGCAGCGCGCGGACGAACTGGCATCGCTGGTACGTGCTTTGGGCGAGCGGGCCGGAACGCGGATCGAGCTGACCGGGCCCTGGGTGCCGTACTCCTTCGTCGGGGAGGTGTGACCGGTGGACGCGGAGCGCGCGGTGGTGCCGTGGGACAGCCCGGAACCGCTGAGCGGGCCCATCGGAGTGCCGCTGGTGGACTTGCTGGACCGTGTTCTGGCGACCGGGGTCGTCGTCAGCGGGGACCTGGTGATCGCCATCGCCGACGTACCTCTCGTACGAGTTTCGCTGCACGCCCTGTTGTCGTCGGTCAGCGAGCGGGTCCCGGCGCCCTGGGCCGACGGGGGGCCGCTGTGACGGGCTCGGGCGCGGGTTCGCGGGTCGATCTGGACTCCGAGCAGATGGGGCGGGACCTGGTGGCCCTGGTCCTGACCGTGGTGGAGCTGCTCCGGCAGTTGATGGAGCGTCAGGCCATCCGCCGGGTGGAACAGGGTGACCTCAGCGATGGGCAGGTCGAGGAGATCGGGACCACGCTCATGCTGCTCGACCAGCGGATGAAGGAGCTCTGCGACCAGCACGGTGTGCGGCCGGAGGACCTCAATCTGGACCTCGGCCCCCTCGGGACGCTACTGCCCCGCGACTGAGGTCCGGTACCCCGAATGGCGGATGGCTGCGGGCGGGCGGAGAGTGGATGAGGGGGCCCGCGCGGGTGGGAGGAGCACCCGTGGCAACCACATCCTGTGAGGCGGACATGGTCGACATCGAACCTCAAAGCGGAAACCCGGCGACGAGCGGCGGGAGCGGAGGAAGCGGCGTGCGAGGCAGGACCACCATCGCCGACGGCGTCGTGGCCACCATCGCGGGCATCGCGATCCGTGAGACCGACGGCGTTCATTCGGTGGGCAAGGGCGCGTCGAAGGCACTGGGCGCCGTGACGGGCCGGGTCTCCGGATCCTCGAGCAGCGGACGGACCGTGAAGGTCGAGGTGGGCGAGAAACAGACGGCGATCGACGTCGACGTCGAGGTGGAGTACGGCGTTCCGATCGACGAGCTGGCCGACCGGATCCGCACGCATGTCGTCGACGCGGTGGAGACGATGACCGGACTGGAGGTCGTCGAGGTCAACATCAACGTCTTCGACGTGCACATCCCGGACGATGACGACGATGACGACGAGGATGGCGCGGACGGCGGCGGTTCCCGCAGCGGGGGCTCCCGCGTGAGGTGATCCCAGCCCTGGCCCGGGGCCGGGCCGATTGTCAGTGGTGGCTGCGAGGATGGGGACATCGACGCAGGACACCGCGAATCACTGGGGGGACCCCATGGGCGCCTGGGACATCGGCCATTTCGACAACGACACCGCAGCCGACTTCGGCGGGCGCGTGGACGACGCGGAGCCGGAGAAGAAGGCGGACGTGCTCCGTGCCGTCCTGGCCGCCGCTGCGGGCACCGCCCCGCAGGACTATCTCGACAGCGGCGAGGAGGCGGTGGCGGCCGCCGCCCTGGTCGCCGCCCAGTGCCCCGGCGGCGAGCCCGTCACCACGGCGTACGGCCCCAAGGACCCGCTGCCCCAGCTCCCGGCCGATCTGCGCCCGCTCGCGGTCCGCGCCCTGGACCGCCTCACCGGTGCCAACGCGGAGCCGCTGGACCTGTGGGCCGATGCCGGGGCGGAGACGGAGTGGCTGGCGGGGATAGCCGCCCTGCGCGCGGTGCTGGCGGGGGCGCCGGGGGAGTGAGGACGGGCGCTCGGTCAGCCGGGGCCCGGATAGCTGCCCACCGCACCGTCGATGAGCTCCCGGACGATGTCCATGTGCCCGGCGTGCCGCGCCGTGTCCTCCAGCATGTGGATGAGCACCCACCGCATCGACACGACCCGGCCGTCCCACGCGGTGCCCGTCGTCTCCAGGTCCGTCTCCCGGATCGAGGCGTCGGCGGCCGCGCGGGCGCGTGCGTAGAACGCCAGGATGTCGGCGGTCGTCTCGTCGGGGCCGGCCGCCATGTCCTCGGTCGCCGGGTCGAACCGGAACGGCTCGGTCTCCCGGCCGAACGGCGAGCAGAACCAGCCGTATTCGACGGCGGCGAGATGCTTGACCAGGCCGAGTAGATTCGTCCCGGTCGGGGTCATCGGACGGCGCAGCTGCTCGTCGTCCAGCCCTTCCAGCTTCCACAGCACGACGTCGCGGTGGCGGTCGAGGCTGAGGTGGAGGCTCTCCTTCTCGCCTCCGGTGTACGGGACAGGGGGCACGTGGGTCACAGGGGAGCTCATGCGCGAACCCTAACGGCGAACACGGGGGCGCGCCCTCAGCGTTTGGGCCGGCCCGCGCGCACGATCTCGTCCACATTCAGGCTGACTGCGGCGCCGATGGAGGCGGGCAGCGGAGCCTCCTGGCCGGGGGCGTAGACCTCGTGGCGGTCGTAGCCGGCGGGGAGCGGCTCGGTCAGGACGTGGAGGCGGCTGTGCTTCCGGTCCACGATGAGGTACACCGGGATCTCGGCCTGGGCGTAGGCGGTGACCTTGTTGCGGACGTCGTTCTGGTAGTTCCCGGAGATGACCTCCAGGACGAGGCGGAAGCAGGGCGGGATCGTAGCTGTTGTTCTCGCGCAGGTGCCGGTCGAAGTCGGCGTCGACGATCGCCAGATCGGGGATCGCGAAGTCCTGGAGGCCACCGGGGAGCCAGAGGCCGATGCCCTGGACGACCTCGCTCTCGCCGTCGTCGAGCCCTGCGGCGATGAAAGGGCGGTGCCGAGGGCATCATCGTAGGGCGGGACAGCCGGAGATCACGCTTGTGGCATATGCCACCCGGTCGAGCGACGCGGAGACGGCCCGGCACACCGTGGGGGTGCCGGGCCGTCTCCGTACAGCAGGAAGAGCCGTGCGTTACAGCTTCTCGATCACGTAGTCGACGCACGCCGTCAGCGCCTGCACGTCCGCCGGGTCGATCGCCGGGAACATCGCCACGCGCAGCTGGTTGCGGCCCAGCTTGCGGTACGGCTCGGTGTCCACGATGCCGTTGGCGCGCAGCACCTTGGCGACGCCGGCCGCGTCGATCTCGTCCGAGAAGTCGATCGTGCCGATGACCTGCGAGCGCTTCGCCGGGTCCGTGACGAACGGGGTCGCGTACTTGGACTCGTCGGCCCACCCGTAGAGGTGGCCGGACGAGGCGGCCGTGCGGCCGGTGGTGAAGTCCAGGCCGCCCTGGGTGTTCATCCACTTCAGCTGCTCGTTCAGCAGGAAGAGGGTGGACAGCGCCGGCGTGTTGTACGTCTGGTTCTTGAGGGAGTTGTCGATCGCCGTCGGGAGCGAGAAGAACTCCGGGATGTGCCGGCCCGAGGCGTGGATCCGGGCGGCGCGCTCCAGGGCGGCCGGGGAGAACACGCCGATCCAGAGGCCGCCGTCGGAGGCGAAGGACTTCTGCGGGGCGAAGTAGTAGACGTCGGACTCGGTGATGTCGACCGGGAGGCCGCCCGCACCGGAGGTGGCGTCCACCAGGACGAGGGAGCCCTCGTCGGCGCCCGCGACGCGCTTGACCGGTGCCGCGACACCCGTCGACGTCTCGTTGTGCGTGAAGGCGTAGACGTCGACGCCCGCCTCGGCCTGCGGGTCCGGGTGGGTGCCCGGGTCGGCGGCGATGACGGTGGGGTCGGACAGCCAGGGCGCGAGCTTCGCGGCCTTGGCGAACTTGGAGGAGAACTCACCGAAGTTCAGGTGCTGGGACTTCGTCTCGATCAGACCGTGCGTCGCGATGTCCCAGAAGGCGGTGGAGCCGCCGTTGCCGAGGATGACCTCGTACCCCTCGGGGAGGGAGAAGAGGCTGCGCACACCGTCGCGTACCTCGCCGACCAGGTTCTTGACCGGGGCCTGGCGGTGGGACGTACCGAGGAGAGAGGTGCCGGTGGCGGCCAGCGCGTCGAGCGCCTCCGTCCGCACCTTGGAAGGACCGGCGCCGAAGCGTCCGTCGGCGGGCTTGATGTCAGCGGGAATCTGGATGTCGGCCACGCGTCGGAGCGTAGTCCCTCGGTGGCACGGCTCAGCAACCGTGTCCGTCCGATGAGACGGGTGCTCCGACCCGTGGACCCCCGTGAGGGGGGAACGTCTACGCGTCGTGGCCGAACGGGCAGCCCAGCGCCACCGGCAGCTCGTACAGGTCGTTCTGCGTCACGATCGGCTTGTTGCGCAGCTTGGAGGCCGGGACCGCCAGTTCCAGCTCCGGGAAGCGCTCGTAGAGGGCGGGGAGCGCGATGCCCGCCTCCAGGCGGGACAGCGCCGCACCCGGGCAGACGTGCGGGCCGTGGCCGAAGGCGATGTGGCGGTTCGGGGTGCGGGTGGCGTCGAACTCGCCTGCCGTCGGGCCGTACTGCTCCTCGTCCCGGCCCAGCGCCCCGAACGAGATGATCAGGCCCTCGCCCTTCGGGAGGATCTTGTCGCCGACCTCGATGTCCTCGGTCGCGAAGCGGATCAGGACGTGCGAGGTCGGGGTGTTCCAGCGCAGCGTCTCCTCGATCACGCCGTCCCACGGGATCTCGCCGTTCAGCACCTGCTTGCGCTGCTCGGGGTGGGTCTGGAGGGCCTCGACCACGTTGACGATCAGGCTGATCGTGGTCTCATGTCCGGCGGCGATGATCAGTTGCAGCGTGTTGACGATCTCCTCGTCGGTGAGGTGGTCACCGTCCTCGGAGGCCGCGATCAGGGCGCTGGTCAGGTCGTCGCCCGGGTTCGCCCGCTTGTCGTCCACGATCTTCGTGAAGAGGGCACCGAGGTCCGCCATCATCTGCGGGACCTCCTCCGGCGGGGTCTGCGTCGAGAAGAACTTCTCGAACAGCTCCTTCAGCCGGGGGTGGTCCGCCGCGTCCACGCCCATCAGCTCGCTGATCACGTTCATCGGGAGGGGGTAGGCGAACTCGGCCTTCAGGTCCACCGGCTGTCCGGCCGGGAAGGCCGCCAGCTTCTCCAGACTCGCGTTCGTCAGCGCCTCGATGCCCTCCCGCAGCCGCTCCACCCGACGCACTGTGAGCGCCTGGGCCACCAGCGTACGGAGGCGGCGGTGGTCGGCCCCGTCGACCGTCAGCATCGAGCGGCCCGGGTTGGCCAGGCCGATCAGCGGCCAGTCCATCGGTATCTCGCCGCGCTGCCAGGCGCCCCACACGTTGATGTCCTTGACCACCCGGCTGTCCGTGAGCAGCGCGCGGGCCTCCGCGTGGCGGGTGACCGCGTAGACGTGCACCCCGCCCGGCAGCTCCACCTCGGCCAGCGGACCGGCGGCCCGCAGGGCGGCGCTCTCGCCGTCGAGGTCGGTGACGAACGGGTCCAGCGCGATGCGGGTCATGCGGGGCCTCCGAGGCTTCCGGGTCTACCGAGGGCGGGCGTGGGCGTGAAGATCACCGGCAGGTCCGTCAGACCGCGCAGCCACGGCGACGGGCGGCGGGTCAGCTGCTCGGCGGGGACGGCCAGGTCCACGTCCGGCAGCCGGTCCAGCAGGACCTCGATGCCGGTACGGGCGATGACCTCGGCGGTCTCCTGGGCGGGGAACGGGCAGCGGTGCTCGCCGTGGCCGAAGGAGAGGAAGGCGTTGTTGCCGCCGGTCAGCGCCGAGGCGTGGGTCCTCACCTGCGGGTCGCCGTTGGCGGCGGCGATCCCCAGGAGCAGCAGGTCCCCGGCGCGGATGTGGCGGCCGCCGAGGTGGGTGTCGCGGGCGGCCCAGCGGCCCGCCACGTTCTGCGAGGGGGTGTCCTCCCAGAGGACCTCGTTCATGGCTTCGGCGACGCTGTGGCGGCCGCCGGAGAGCGAGGCGGCGAACCGGTCGTCGGTGAGCATCAGGCGCAGCGAGTTGCCCATCCAGTCGGCGGTCGGCTGGTGCCCGGCCGCCATCATCACCATGAGGTCCTGGGCGACCTCCTCGTCGGTGAAGCCGCCGGCGTCCGCGATCATCCGGCTGGCGACGTCGTCACCGGGCTCGGCGTGCTTGTCGGCCAGGAGCTGGAACATCGACGTCCCCAGGTGCTGCTGCCCGGCGAGCGCCCGCTCCCGGCCGTCGATCATGTCGTTGATCGCGCCGACCAGGGGGTAGGCCTCCTCGTCGGAGAAGCCGTAGATCCTGGCCAGCACGAGGGCGGGCAGCAGCTTGGCGTACTCCGCGATGATGTCGACCGAGCCCTTGGTGCAGAACCGGTCGATCAGCTCGTCCGCGAACTCCTCCGCGTACCGCTTCAGGGAGAACGGGTCGACGCCCTCCAGCGCGTTGCTGATCATCATCGCCCGGACGCTGTGGCGCTCGCCGACCGTGTAGAGGATCGAGGGCTGCTTGCGCCCGATCATCGGCAGCAGCGGCCAGTCGTCCGGGATGTGGTCCCACTGGTTCCACAGGTCGGAGTCCCGGCTGAAGAGGGACGGGTCGCCGGTTACCTGGTGCAGCTCGCGGTATCCGAGGACGAGCCAGGCGGGCACGTCGCCGTCCAGCACGACCGGGGCGACGGCGCCGTGGTCGCGCCGCATGTCCCGGTAGAGCTGGACGGGGTCGCTCTGGAAACGGGGCCCGGACAGGGGTACGGACGCGTGGGTGACGGGGCAGCCGGAGGGGGTGGTCACGGGGCGGGCTCCGGGGTCGGGGCGGCCGTCGCCAGAGCCGCCTCGGGGGCGAGCAGGCGGGCGGCGGAGAGGGCGGCGAGGTGCTCGACGAGCGTGATGAGCACGTACTTGCTGGAGGACCGGTCCCGGGCGTCGCACTCCACCAGCGGCACGTCCTCCGCGAGGTCCAGGGCCTCGCGGATCTGCTGCTCGCTGTGGAGCGGGCCGCCGAAGTCGTTGCACGCCACGATGAACGGCGTGCCGTGGTGCTCCAGGCGGTCGATGGCGTACCAGGAGTCGGCGAGCCGGCGGGTGTCCACCAGGACGACCGCGCCGAGCGTGCCGGAGAACAGCCGGTCCCACAGGAACCAGAACCGCTCCTGTCCGGGCGCGCCGAAGAGGTACAGCACCGAGCGTTCGTCGAGCGTGATGCGGCCGAAGTCGAACGCCACGGTGGTGGAGGTCTTGGCCTGTACGCCGTCGAGGTGGTCGACGGCCTCGCCCGCGCGGGTCATCGTCTCCTCCGTGTTGAGCGGACGGATCTCGCTCACGGATCGGACCATGGTGGTCTTGCCGACCCCGAAGCCGCCCACGACAACGATCTTGAGTCCGTTGTCCGCGGTGTCGCTCAGGGTGGCGCGGTCAGAGGTTGCGGAGTCCAACGAGCACCTGTTCCAGGATGTCGGGGTCGGGGAGCCGGTCCGCGACACGGGCGGTACGGGGGTGGCGGGCGCTGATCCGGCCGGTGTCCAGCAGGTCGCACAGCATGATGCGGACGATGCTGACCGGCAGGTTCAGGTTCGCGGCGATCTCGACGACGGCGGTGGGGCCCTGGCACATCCGCAGGATCGCGACGTGCTCCGACTGCATGCCGGGGGCCGGGTCGCACTCGGCGACGACGAGGGTCACCAGGTCGAAGGCGGCCGAGTCGGAGCGGCTGCGTCCCCCGGTGAGGGTGTACAGCCGGTCCGGATCGTCGTCGCGGCCCGGGCGGGGGCGGGGCGCCGTCGTCATACGGCCGAGCTCTCGGCCGCCGGAAGATCGGCGGCGGGGGAGCGCGGCGGGGCGACGAGGTGTTCGCCGAGCTGCTCGACGAGCTCGCTCATGTTGTGGCCCACCAGGCCTACGTCGGAGTCCTCGTCGGCGACGACGGCCAGGTGGGCGCCCGCGCCCGCCTCGACGATGAACAGCACACCGCCGTAGAACTCGGCCATCGCGGACCGTACGCCGCCGGTGCCGTCACCGAACTCGATGGACGCGCCGTGCGAGAGGCTCTGGATCCCGGCGGAGATCGCGGCCAGCTGGTCGGCCTGGTCGACCGAGAGCTCGGGGGTGCGGCACAGCTTGAGGCCGTCGCGGGACAGGACGAGGGCGTGGCGGGTCCCGGGGGTGCGGTCGAGCAGCCCCTCCAGCAGCCAGTTGAGCTTCTCGTCGGTGGTCGCGGTCATCGGGTGTTGCCTTCCGGGTGCGGGGAGTTGGCACGTACCGCGCGGCTGAAGGTGCTGAAGCGCGCGGCCTGGACCTTCGGGTCGGTGGTACGGGCCCGGGGGTTGTCGGCTCCGCCGGGGGTGGCGTTGCCGGTACGGGCTTCGGCGGCGGCCAGCGTGCGGCCGCGGCGGCGCTTGGGCAGGCCGCTCTCGCCGAACGCGGGGACGGTGCCGGTGGACTCGGACTCGGACTCCGTGCGCTCGGACTCCGTGCGCTGCGGCTCCGCCGCCGGGGTCAGGGGCTCGGATGAGTCGATGGCGGTGAGGGTCCGGGCCGTGGGCGTGGTCTCGGCGGTGTCCGCGCCGGCGGCCGAGGCGTGCGACGGCTCCGGCTCGACGGGAGCGGGAGGCGCGGGGGAAGCGGCCGCGGCCGGGAGCGCGGCCGCCGGGCCCGGGGCCGGTGCGGTGGTGCGGGAGATGAGGTCCTGCGGGAGCATCATCAGCGCGCCGGTGCCGCCCCGGGCGGACGGCCGGAAGGAGACGGTCAGGCCGTGTTTACGGGCCAGCCGGCCGACGACGGCGAGGCCGAGCCGGGTGCCGGAAAGGTTGGTGAGGTCCTGGTGGTCGGCGGAGACGGCCTTCTCCGCGCGGCGCAGCTGCACCTCGCTCATGACCAGGCCGCTGTCCTCGACGGTGATGACGATGCCCGCCGGGACCTCCTCCACGTAGACGTGGACCTCGGCGGTGGGCGGCGAGAAGTTGGCCGCGTTGTCGAGGAGTTCGGCGAGTGCGTGCATGACGCCCTCGGCCGCGTGCCCGGCGATCGCGACGTCGCTGGTGGAGTGGAGGCGGACGCGCTGGTAGCTGCCGATCCGGCCCATCGCGCCGCGCAGGATCGACTCCATGACGATCGGCTTGGCCCAGCGCCGCCCGGACCGCGCCCCGGTCAGTACGGCGATGGAGTCCGCGAGCCGGCCCGCCTGGGCGGTGCGGTGGTCCAGGTAGAGCAGGTCCCCGAGCACGGACTCGTCCGTGTGGCGGTGCTCCATCTCCCGCAGGTCGGCCAGCATGCTGGTGGCCAGGGCCTGCATCCGCCCGGCGGCGTTGGCGCAGGCCGCGACGGCGGCGGAGCGCTCGGTCTCGGCGCGGGTGGCGCGGGCGGTGAGCCGGTCGACGGTCACGGACAGCCGGGACCGCTCGGCGGCGGCCTCCGCGGCTATCCGCTCGACCTCGGTGCGGGCCTCGGCGGCGACCCGGGCGGTCTCGGCGGAGGCGGCGGCCTTGATCCGGGCGGTCTCCGCGGTGAAGCGCTGGGCCTCGGCCGCGGAGGCGGAGACCAGGCGCGAGGTCTCGGAGGTGAACCGCTGGGTGTCGGCGGCCCGCAGGGAGCGCAGCGTGCGCGCGGCCCCCAGGGTGTGCACGGTGACGGCCACACTGACGCTCAGCAGCACGGCGGCCGCACCCGCGCCCCAGGCCAGCGGGGACCGTACCGAAGCGGGGGCCGCGGCCACGGCCCACAGAGTCAGCGTGCCGGTGACGGCTGCCGAAATCAGCAGGGCGAGTGCGGTGGGCCTGAATGAGGGGCGCAATCGAAAGTCCTCGGTGGCGGACGGTGCGGAACGGGCGAAACTGCACCGGCTAAATCCGGACAGTTCACCACGGGAGCGGGCGATCGTGCACAACTGGAGCTGATAGTTCCTGCTCAAGTCTTGGTCACTATAGGAGACTTGACGGTCTGTTTGGGAAGATCTTGTGGGCTTTTTTGTGCGGCTTGCGGGTTTTTATCCGTCCGCATCCCAAGAGTTCATCTGTACCGACGGCATGCTGAAGCCATGGCCGAACAGCATCGCCCGCACCGTCGCCCGACCTCCGAGGCCCCTGACGGGTTCGCCGCCGCGCTCCGCTCCGCCGTGCGCGGCGAGGCCGACTTCGGCCCCACCGCCCGGGCCCTGATGACGATGGACGCCTCCAACTACCGCCGCGTCCCCCTCGGGGTCCTCGCCCCGCGCGACGCCGACGACGTCGCGGCGGCACTGACGGTCTGCCAGGAGTTCGAAGTCCCCGTCGTTCCGCGCGGCGGCGGCACGTCCATCGCGGGACAGGCCACCGGGACCGGCCTCGTCCTGGACCTCACCCGCCACCTGCGCTCGATCCTCGCCCTGGACCCGGCCGCCCGCACCGCCGTCGTCCAGCCCGGCGTCATCCTGGACGACCTGCGGGCCGCCGCCGCCCCGCACGGCCTCACCTTCGGCCCGGACCCGTCCACGCACAGCCGCTGCACCCTCGGCGGCATGATCGGCAACAACTCCTGCGGCTCGCACTCGGTGGCCTGGGGCGCCACGGCGGACAACGTGCGGGGTCTTTCGGTGGTCCGGTACGGGGGTGAGGCGCTGCGGCTGGAGCAGAGGAGCGCCGTGGGCCCCCACGGTGTACGCCAACTGATCGACGCCCACCTCGCCCTCCTCCGCACCGGCTACCCCGACCTCCCGCGCCGCATCTCCGGCTACGCGCTAGACGCCCTGCTCCCCGAACACCCCGGCGGCCCCGACCCCGTACGGGCGTTCTGCGGCAGCGAAGGCACCCTCGCCGTGGTCACCGAGGCGACCGTCCGTCTGGTCGAGGCCCCGCGCGCCCGCGCCCTGGCCGTCCTCGGGTACGCCGACGAGTCCGCGGCGGCCGAGGCGGCTCCGGGCCTCCTCCCGTACCGCCCGCTCACCGCCGAGGGCATGGCCGCCGACCTCGTACGCGAACCGGCCGGGCTGCCGCGCGGGGCCGCCTGGCTCTTCGTGGAGACGGGCGGCGCCACCCCGGCCGAGGCGCGGGCGCACGCCGAGCGCATCCTGCGGGCGGCCGACGCGGTGGACGGGACCGTCGTGACCGACCCCGCCGGGCAGCGGGCCCTGTGGCGCATCCGCGAGGACGCCTCCGGGACCGCGACCCGGATGCCCGACGGCACCGAGGCCTGGCCCGGCTGGGAGGACTGCGCGGTGCCGCCGGCCCGGCTCGGCCCCTACCTCCGCGACTTCCGGGCCCTGCTCGCCCAGCACGGCCTGCGCGGAACGCCGTACGGCCACTTCGGCGACGGCTGCATCCACGTACGCATCGACTTCGACCTCCTGACATCGGCGGGTGTGTCGAGGTTCCGCTCCTTCTCCGAGGAGCTGGCGGACCTCGTCGTCGCGCACGGCGGCTCCCTCAGCGGCGAGCACGGCGACGGGCAGGCGCGCGCGGAGCTGCTGCCCCGGATGTACGGGTCCGAACTCGTCGGCCTCTTCGGCCGGTACAAGGACCTGTGGGACCCCGCGGGCGGCCTGAACCCCGGCATGCTCACCCGCCCGGCGCCCCTTGACGTGAACCTCCGCTTCGACGTCCTGCCGAAGCGCCCGGTGGACGTGGAGTTCGGATACCCGCAGGACGGCGGCGACTTCACGGGGGCGGTGCGGCGGTGCGTCGGCGTCGCCAAGTGCCGTACGGAGACGGCCCCGGGCGCGGGCGTGATGTGCCCGTCCTTCCGGGTGACCGGTGAGGAGGCGCACTCGACGCGGGGAAGGGCGCGGCTGCTGCACGAGATGCTCGCGGGCGAGGTGATCACGGACGGCTGGCGGAGCACGGAGGTACGGGACGCGCTCGACCTCTGCCTCTCCTGCAAGGGGTGCCGCAGCGACTGCCCGGTCGGCGTCGACATGGCCACGTACAAGGCGGAGTTCCTGCACCACCACTACCGGGGCCGGCTCCGCCCCGCCGCCCACTACGCACTGGGCCGCCTCCCGCACTGGCTGCGCCTGGCGCGTCCCTTCGCCCGGCTCCTCAACGCCCTGGCCCGCATCCGCCCCCTCGCCGCGACGGTGAAACGGCTGGCGGGGATCGCGCCCGAGCGGACGATCCCGAAGCTGGCGACTCAGACGTACAGCCGATGGCTGCGCGGGCACCAGGGCGAGGGGACGCACATCGCCTCGTCCAGCCGGGTGGTGCACGTCTGGGCGGACACCTTCACCGAGTACCTGTCCCCGCAGGTGGGCCGGGCGGCGGTCCGGGTGCTGGAGGAGGCGGCGGGGCGTACGGTGCTGCCGCCGCCGAGCGGGGTGTGCTGCGGCCTCACGTACGTGTCGACCGGGCAGCTGGACCGGGCCCGCGCGGTGATGCGCCGGACCCTGGACCGGGTCGGCCTGCTCCCCGGCCACCCGCTCGTCGTCCTCGAACCGAGCTGCGCCGCCACCCTCCGTACCGACCTGCCCGAACTCCTCCCCGACGACCCGCGCGCCGCCGAACTGGCCGCCTCCGTGCGCACCTTGGCCCAGTACCTGGAGGAGTACGCGCCCGACTGGACCCCGCCCCGGCTGAACCGCCCGGCCGCCGGCCAGACCCACTGCCACCAGCACGCGGTCCTCGGGGACGCGGCGGAGCGGCGGCTGCGGGAGCGGATGGGGCTGACGGGTGAGCTGAGCGGCGGGTGCTGCGGCTTGGCCGGGAACTTCGGCTTCGAGAAGGGGCACTGGGAGGTGTCCGTCGCGTGTGCGGAGGAGAAACTTCTGCCTGCGGTGAGGGCGTCGGGGCCCGGCACGGAACTGCTGGCGGACGGGTTCTCCTGCCGTACGCAGCTGGATCAGCTGGCCGGGCGGCGGGCACGGCACCTGGCGGAGGCGATCGCGGAGGGGCTGGTGCACGAGAGGGAGGGAGGCCGCTGAAATGTGTTTCCCGCGCCTGTGGACGCTTGTACGGTGACGCGCGTGAAGACTCGAGTGATCGTGCTCAACGGCGGTTCCAGCTCCGGCAAGTCCGGGATCGTCCGGTGTCTGCAGGCCGTACTGCCGGACTCCTGGCTCGCGCTGGGGACCGACACGATGGTCGACGCGATGCCCGCCGCCCTCCAGGCCTCGGACGCCGGGATCGCGTTCGGCCCGGACGGCGGGGTGAGCGTCGGGCCGGAGTTCCGGGAGCTGGAGGACGCCTGGACCGAGGGGGTCGCCGCGATGGCCCGCGCGGGCGCCCGGGTCATCGTCGACGAGGTGTTCCTGAGCGGGGCGGCGGGCCAGCGGCGGTGGCGTGAACGGCTGGAAGGCCTGGGGGTGCTGTGGGTCGGCGTCCGCTGCGAGAGCGAGGTCGCGGCGGGCCGGGAGACCGCCCGGGGCGACCGGGTCGCGGGGATGGCCGCGGCGCAGGCGGAGCTCGTCCACCGGGGCGTGGTCTACGACCTGGAGGTCGACACGACCCGTACCGAATCGCTGGTCTGCGCGCGGACGATCGCCGGGCATGTGAGGTGAGCATGTTAGGTGAGCGGCAGAGCGTGAAGGGCCGCGCGCTGGCATCGACGCCTTTGCGGTGATCGTCGCGGTTCGCAAGGGGGAACGTATGGACGACGGTGGAAAGCGGCGGAGGAGGTGGGTGGTCCTCGGCGCGGTCCTGGCCGGAGCGTGTTCATACCCGGCGTCGCGCTCTGGGCGACGGACAGCCAGTCCTTCAAGGAACGCTACCGCTGGGGCGCCTGGGAGCAGGACAGCGGTCCGCGCTTCCTCGGTGACTACATGCTCCGCCACTCGAACTCCGAGCGGACGTCCGCAGAACCGGGTGCTCCCGGCTCCGACGGAAAGACGGCGACCTGCACGGTCTCGGTGGCGTCCTCGGGTTCCGACGGTTCCTCTGCCCAGTCCACCAGCTCCTCCGCCCGGCCGGTCGGCTTCCACGACCGGCCGACGCTCACCTGCGGACCCGTGCCCGAGGCCCCGGACAAGCGGCGCGAGTGGATCGACCGCTGCTTCAGCGGCTCGGCCTCGGCGCTGCCGAACGGGCTCGACGGGCTCGTCGCGAACGACCGGGCGATGCTGCCGGGTGGCCCGGGCCGTCACCGCGGCCGGGCTCGTCGGCGTACTGCTCGGCGCCGGCACGGTCGCCCGCCCGCCGGGGGCCCTGCTGCTGACCACGGTCGTCGATCCCACGCTGGCCCAGGTCTTCGCCGACGAGGCGGACTACGGCGGCACGCGGCTGGACCGTGCGAAGGGCGGCCCCGAGGGGTTCGGCTCGATCAATGTGACGCGCGGGGTGTACCTGGCGCAGTGCCAGACCGGTCAGGTGGCGTTCGTGATCGAGCGGATGAACGCGGTCAGCAGCGTGAAGGGGCAGGGGGCCGATCTGGTCCGCGCACTGCTGCCGAAGTACGTCGAAGCCGACGCCGAACGCCTCGGCTGCGGCCCGATCCGGCTGAGGCTGCCGGAGGTCCTGGAGTAGCTCGTACGTGGCCGGGCCCCGGCTTCACCCCCGCGCGACGATCTCCCGGGCCAGCGCGGCCAGCTTCGGCAGGGCCGGGTGGCCCGGGCCGTCGCGGCGGGCGAGGAGGACCGGGACGCCCGGTGCGTCGTCGAGCGGTACGTAGGCGACGCCCGGGTGCGGGTGCATGGCGGCCGTGGAGGCGGCCGAGACGCCGTTGCCGCGTCCGGCGGCGATGGCGGTCAGCCAGTCGTCGGTGTTGGCGACGGTGAGCGTGGCGTCGGGCCGGGCCTCCGGCGGCCACAGCCCGGGAGTCGTGGTGCCGGAGACGGTGTTCACGACCACGGGGCCGCCCGCGAGGTCGGCGAGGCGCAGCGACGTACGGGAGGCGAGCGGGCCGTCCGCGGTCACCGCCGCCACCCGGGCCTCCGTGAACAGCACCTCGGTGACGAGCCCCGGCGCCTCCACCGGCCCCCGCAGCAACGCCGCGTCGACCTCGCCCCGGGTGAGCCCGGCAGTGCGGTCGTCGATCCGCAGCAGCTCCAGCGGGGTGGCCGGATACCGCTCCTGCCAGCTCCGCAGGAGCGGTGTGGTGTACGGGCCGAAGGCCGACCAGGCGTGCCCGAGCCGCAGGGGCCAGTGGCGCAGCCGCCCGGGGTCGAGCGCCTCGTCGAAGGCGGCGACCGCTGCGGCGGCCTTGTCGCGGAAGGCGACGCCCTCGGGGGTGAGGGCGAGGTGGTGGGTGGAGCGGTCGACGAGCCGGATGCCCAGGTGGCGCTCCAGGGCGGCGAGGGTGCGGGAGACGGCGGGCTGGGTGAGGCCGAGGTGCGCGGCGGCCCGGGTGACGTTGCCCTCGTCGGCGACGGCGAGGAAGGCCCGGAGGTGACGGAGCTCGACGGCACGGGTGGGGGCGGGGCGTGCCGGGCGTGTCGGGTGCCCTGGTTCGCCTGCGGTTTCCGTGCCTTCCGGGTTGCTCATGCGTCCGGAGCATAACGGGAGCCCAGAACTCATTTCACGGGACGTGCGCGGATCCCTAACGTGGAGCCTGGCCGCCGCGTGCGCGGCGCGTTGTTCCGCACCCCTGGGAAGGCCGCTCGTGAACGTCCAGCGCAGTGCCGCGGAGCCGGCCGCCGCAGCCGTCTCCGTACCCGAGGCGGTGCCCGCTCTGGACGCCGCCGACCACGGGCCGGGGTCCGGCCCCGGCTCCGGCCCCGGCCCTGGCCCTGGGCGTGGAACGGCGCTGGTGCCGATCGTGCTGGTGATCGCGGGTGGCCTGTCCGTCCAGTTCGGCTCGGCCGTCGCGGCGCTGCTGATGCCGAAGGCGGGGGCGCTGGGCGTCGTCACGCTGCGGCTGGCGGCGGCCGCGCTGATCCTGCTGGTGGTGTGCCGGCCGAAGCTGCGCGGCCACTCGCGCGCGGACTGGGGCACGGTGGTCGCCTTCGGCGTGGCGATGGGCGGCATGAACACGCTGTTCTACCAGGCGCTGGACCGTATCCCGCTCGGCATCGCCGTCACCCTGGAGGTGCTCGGCCCGCTCGCGCTCTCCGTCTTCGCCTCGCGCCGCCTGATCAACGTCCTGTGGGCAGGGCTCGCCCTGGTCGGTGTGGTCCTGCTGGGCGGCGGGGGCTTCGACCGCCTGGACCCGGTGGGTGTGGCGTACGCGCTGGGGGCCGGGGCGATGTGGGCGGCGTACATCGTGTTCAGCGCCCGCACCGGCCGCCGCTTCCCGCAGGCTGACGGGCTGGCCCTGGCGATGGTGGTGGCGGCGGTCCTCTCGCTGCCGCTCGGCATCTGGGAGTCCGGCGCGAAGCTCACGGTCCCGTCCACGCTGGCGCTCGGCGCGGCGGTGGCGGTGCTCAGCTCGGTGCTCCCGTACACCCTGGAACTCATGGCCCTGCGCCGCCTGCCCGCCTCCACGTTCGCGGTGATGATGAGCCTGGAACCGGCGATCGCGGCCACAGCGGGCTTCCTCATCCTCAATCAGGCCCTGTCCACGACGGACGCCCTGGCCATCGCGCTGGTCATCGGGGCGAGCATGGGCGCGGTACGCAGTCAGACGGGGGCGCGTCAGCCGGGGGCGCGGAAGAAGGGGTGAGGGGGGCGGGGGCCGGGCCTCAGCTGTCGGCGGGCAGGATCCGGAAGGCGTCCAGCCCCGGCGTCAGGGGGGCCATGGCCCGGAAGTCGCGCCGGTCCAGGGTGAAGATGCGGTCGGTCCGACAGCGGTCGGCGAGAACCACCCCGACTGCGTCGGCCAGGTCGAGCCGCAGGCCCTCGTACTTCCGCCGGACTTCCTGAGCGGTACGCAGGTCGGCGGGCTTGAGCTCGGCGAGACGGTACTGGCCGTAGTCCATGCGGGAGTTCAGCGCCTCCACCACCTGCATCGCCGCCGGGAACCCCAGGTCGCGGTGGACCAGGTGATCCAGCTCGGTGACGACCAAGGGCGAGATGGCTCGGTGCCGGCCGGCCATATGCGGGCATGCGGGGCCTCGTCCAGGGAGAGCGCGTGCGGCGGGCCCGGGGGTGTGGCCGTACCGGGGAACGCGTAGCGGACGGGCCCCGCGCCGTGGCGCCCCTCCAGGACGAGCCGGTCGCCGTCGGAGCGCGGTTCCACAACGTGGGGTTCGGCAGTCAGCGGCGGAGATCAGCAGCGGGGTCGGGCATCGGTCGGGCGTCGGCGACGGGCACCGACAGCCGCCGGACAGAAAACCATGCAAGCGCGCTTGATTGTTTCCTGGTCCGCTGCCATGCTCCTGGGCACCACACCCGGTCCCGAGGGGAGCGCACGTGTCCGATGTCGCAGCGGTGGTCGACGATCTGCGCGAGGAGAGCGACGAACTCGACGCGCTGGTAGCCACGTTGGAGCCGGGCCGGTGGCGCGGCCCGACCCCCGCCGAGGGCTGGACCGTCGCCCACCAGATCGCCCACCTGGCCTGGACCGACGAGGTCGCGCTGCTGGCGGCCACCGAGCCGGACCGGTTCGGTGACGAGGTGGCGAAGGCGCTCACCGCCCCCGAGGCCTTCGTAGACGAGGCTGCCGAGGCCCTGGTCGCCGCCCACCCCCCGGACGCACTGCTCGCACGGTGGCGGGACGGGCGGCGGCGGCTGGACAAGGTGCTGCGGGGCGCCCCCGCCGGAACCCGGATCCCCTGGTACGGGCCGCCGATGAGCGTCGCGTCCATGGCGACCGCCCGGCTCATGGAGACCTGGGCCCACGGCCAGGACATCGCCGACGCCCTCGGGGTCACCCGGACCCCCACCGCCCGGCTGCGGCACGTCGCGCGGATCGGGGTGCGGGCCCGGAACTACGCCTACGCGGTACGCGGCATCACGGCGCCCGTCGATGACTTCCGCATCGAACTGGTCTCGCCCGACGGTGCGTTGATCGCATATGGACCCGAGGGAGCCGCCCAGCGCGTCACCGGCCCGCTGCTCGACTTCTGCCTCCTGGTCACCCGGCGCGCCCACCGGTCCGACCTCGCGGTCACCGCCGAGGGCCGCGACGCCGACCAGTGGCTCTCCATCGCCCAGGCGTTCGCCGGACCACCCGGACCGGGCCGCCTGCCCCGCGCGGAGCGGGACGGCCGCCGGTGAACGCCACCGCCGTGCCCGCCCCCGCCACCGCCCCCCTCCGCATCGGCAACGCCTCCGGCTTCTACGGCGACCGCTTCGACGCCGTACGCGAGATGCTCACCGGCGGCCCCCTCGACGTCCTCACCGGCGACTACCTCGCCGAGCTGACCATGCTCATCCTCGGCCGCAGCCGCCTCAAGGACCCGGAGAAGGGGTACGCCACCACCTTCCTGCGCCAGCTCGAAGAAGGGCTCGGCCTCGCCCACGAGCGCGGAGTGAAGATCGTCACCAACGCGGGCGGGCTCAACCCCGGCGGGCTCGCGGACGCCGTACGGAAGTTGGCGGCCAGGGTCGGCGTCCCGGTCACCGTCGCCCACGTCGAGGGCGACAGCCTGCCCGTGCCCGACGGCTTCCTCACCGCCAACGCCTACCTCGGCGGCGCCGGGATCGCCGCCTGCCTGAGGGCCGGGGCCGACATCGTCGTCACGGGCCGGGTCACCGACGCGGCCCTCGTCACCGGCCCGGCCGCCGCCCGTTTCGGCTGGGGGCCGGACGACCTGGACGCGCTGGCGGGAGCCGTGGTCGCCGGGCACGTGCTGGAGTGCGGTACGCAGGCGACCGGCGGGAACTACGCCTTCTTCGGGGAGCACGATGTGCGCCGCCCCGGCTTCCCCCTCGCCGAGATCCACGCCGACGGCTCGTCCGTGATCACCAAGCACGACGGTACGGGGGGCGTCGTCGACGTCGGCACGGTCACCGCACAACTCCTCTACGAGACAGGCGGAGCCCGGTACGCGGGCCCCGACGTCACCGCCCGCCTCGACACCGTACGGCTCACCCCCGACGGCCCGGACCGGGTCCGCGTCGACGGGGTACGCGGCGAGGCCCCGCCCCCCACCCTCAAGGCCGGGCTCACCCGGCTCGGCGGCTGGCGCAACGAGGTCGTGTTCGTCCTCACGGGTCTGGACATCGAGGCCAAGGCCCGCCTGGTGAAGGAGCAGTTCGCCGATGCCCTGGAGCGCGGCGGTGCGCGCCCGCCGGCCGAGGTGCGCTGGGAGCTGGCCCGTACCGATCACCCCGACGCCGACACCGAGGAGCGGGCCGGCGCCCTGCTCCGGCTCGTCGTCCGCGACCAGGACGCCGACGCGGTGGGCCGGACCGTCTCCGGAGCAGCCGTCGAGCTGGCCCTCGGCAGCTATCCGGGCTTCCACGTCACCGCCCCGCCCGGAAAGGGCGCGCCCTACGGAGTGTTCGAGGCGGCCTACGTACCGGCGGGGGAGGTCGAGCACACCGCCGTGCTGCCGGACGGGGGCCGGGAGGTCGCAGGACCGCCGTCCCTTACCCAGGAGCTGACGGCAGTCGACGAACCGCCGCTCCCCGCGCCCTACCCCTCCGGACCCACCCGCCGCGCCCCCCTCGGGCTCCTCGCGGGCGCCCGCAGCGGTGACAAGGGCGGCGACGCCAACGT
The DNA here is from genome assembly GCF_040613515.1 of Streptomyces sp. NPDC006261. NCBI lineage: Bacteria > Bacillati > Actinomycetota > Actinomycetes > Kitasatosporales > Streptomycetaceae > Streptomyces > Streptomyces sp. NPDC006261. The sequence goes on along the minus strand of NZ_JBEXSI010000026.1, from coordinate 10,421 downwards.
GGGCGTCTGGGTGCGCGACGACGACGCCTGGCGGTGGCTGGCCCACGAGCTCACCGTCGAACGGTTCCGGGAACTCCTCCCCGAGACCGCCGGACTGACCGTCATGCGCCATGTCCTGCCCAACCTGCGCGCCCTGAACTTCACCGTGCACGGCCTCCTGGGGGAGGGCGTCGCCGCGCAGGCCCGGTTCGACCCCCAGGCCAAGGCGGTGGGGGAGTGGCTGCGGTCGCGGTGGCTGCCCGTCCCCGTAGCCCTGCTGGAGCCCGACCACGGCCCGACCCCGGAGGTGACCGCATGACCGTCCTGCCCACCGGACTCGACATCAACAGCCCCGAATACGCCACCCATCGGGCCACCATGCTCGAGAAGCTCGCCGAGCTGGAGACCGAGCACGCCAAGGCGCTCGCGGGCGGCGGCGAGAAGTACGTGACCCGCCACCGCAAGCGCGGCAAGCTTCCCGCGCGGGAGCGGATCGAGCTGCTGGTCGACCCCGACACCCCGTTCCTGGAGCTGTCGCCGCTGGCGGCCTGGGGCAGTGCCTCCCCCGAGTACACCGTCGGGGCCTCGCTCATCACCGGGATCGGCGTGGTGGAGGGCGTCGAGTGCCTGATCACCGCCAACGACCCGACCGTACGCGGCGGGGCATCGAACCCCTGGACGCTGAAGAAGGCCCTGCGCGCCAACGAGATCGCCTTCGCCAACCGGCTGCCCGCCATCAGCCTGGTGGAGTCGGGCGGCGCCGACCTGCCGTCGCAGAAGGAGATCTTCATCCCGGGCGGGGCGCTCTTCCGGGACATCACGCGGCTCTCGGCAGCCGGAATCCCCACCGTGGCCGTCGTGTTCGGCAACTCGACCGCCGGAGGCGCGTACGTCCCCGGCATGTCGGACCACGCCGTGATGATCCGGGAACGGTCCAAGGTCTTCCTCGGCGGGCCGCCCCTGGTGAAGATGGCGACCGGCGAGGAGAGCGACGACGAGTCCCTCGGCGGGGCCGAGATGCACGCCCGTACGTCGGGTCTCGCCGACCACTTCGCCGTCGACGAGCAGGACGCGATCCGCCAGGCCCGGCGCATCGTCGCCCGCTTCAACTGGCGCAAGGCGCACGCCGATCCGGGGCCCGCCGAGCCGCCGAAGTACGACGAGGACGAGCTGCTCGGGATCGTGCCGGGCGACCTGAAGGTGCCGTTCGACCCGCGCGAGGTCATCGCCCGGCTGGTCGACGGCTCGGACTTCGACGCGTTCAAGCCGCTCTACGGGACGAGTCTGGTCACGGGGTGGGCGCGGCTGCACGGGTATCCGGTCGGGATCCTCGCCAACGCGCAGGGGGTCCTCTTCAGCGAGGAGTCGCAGAAGGCCGCCCAGTTCATCCAACTGGCCAACCAGCGCGACATTCCGCTCCTCTTCCTGCACAACACCACCGGCTACATGGTCGGCAAGGAGTACGAGCAGGGCGGCATCATCAAGCACGGCGCGATGATGATCAACGCGGTCGCGAACTCGAAGGTGCCGCACCTCTCGGTCCTGATGGGCGCCTCGTACGGGGCCGGGCACTACGGGATGTGCGGGCGCGCCTACGACCCGCGCTTCCTCTTCGCCTGGCCGAGCAGCAAGTCCGCCGTCATGGGACCGCAGCAGCTCGCGGGCGTCCTCTCCATCGTGGCCCGTGCGTCGGCCGCCGCGAAGGGGATGCCGTACGACGACGAGGCGGACGCCGGGCTGCGCGCCATGGTGGAGCAGCAGATCGAGGCGGAGTCGCTGCCGATGTTCCTGTCCGGGCGGCTCTACGACGACGGGGTCATCGACCCGCGCGACACCCGGACCGTCCTCGGGATGTGCCTGTCCGCGATCCACACCGCACCGGTCGAGGGCGTCCGTGGCGGCTTCGGCGTCTTCCGGATGTGACCCGCACGTGAGGCCCCCGAGGAACCTTCCGGATGTGACCCGCTCATGAGGAGAGACGTGATCCACTCCCTGCTCGTCGCCAACCGGGGCGAGATCGCCTGCCGGATCTTCCGCACCTGCCGGGACCTGGGCATCACCACGGTCGCCGTGCACTCCGACGCGGACGCCGACGCCCTTCACGTACGGGAGGCCGATCTCGCCGTACGCCTGCCGGGCTCCGCCCCCGCCGACACCTATCTGCGGGGCGACCTCGTCGTGGCCGCAGCCCTGGCCGCCGGGGCGGACGCCGTGCACCCCGGCTACGGCTTCCTCTCGGAGAACGCCGCCTTCGCCGCCGCCGTGCGGGACGCGGGTCTTGCGTGGGTGGGCCCGCCGGTCAAGGCCATCGAGCTGATGGCGTCCAAGACCCGTGCCAAGGAGCTGATGGGCGGGGCCGGGGTGCCGTTGCTGGCCCCCGTGGACCCGGCGACGGCCACGGAAGACGATCTGCCGCTGTTGCTGAAGGCGGCCTCGGGCGGGGGCGGCCGCGGAATGCGCATCGTCCGCGAACTCGGCGCGCTTCCCGCGGAGTTGCTGGCGGCCGCCGCCGAGGCCGCGTCCGCCTTCGGGGACGGGGAGGTGTTCGCCGAGCCGTACGTGGAGCGGGGCCGGCACGTCGAGGTGCAGGTCATGGCGGACGCGTACGACACCGTGTGGGCGCTCGGGACCCGGGACTGCTCGCTCCAGCGCCGCCACCAGAAGGTCATCGAGGAGGCCCCGGCGCCCGGCCTGGACGAGGCACTGCGCACCCGGCTGCACGACGCGGCGGTGGCGGCCGCGCGGGCGGTCGGCTACCGGGGCGCGGGGACGGTGGAGTTCCTGGTCTCGGCGGAGGGGCAGCCGTACTTCCTGGAGATGAACACCCGCCTCCAGGTCGAACACCCCGTGACGGAAGCCGTGTTCGGGGTGGACCTGGTCGCGCTCCAACTGCGGGTGGCGGAGGGGGAGCCGCTGGACCCGGAGCTCCCCGTGGCGTCGGGTCACGCGGTGGAAGCCCGGCTCTACGCCGAGGACCCCGCGCGCGACTGGCAGCCACAGACCGGAGCTCTGCTCACGCTGGAGGTGCCGGACGCGCCCGGCCTGCGCCTGGACACCGGGTACACCGGCGGCGACACCATCGGCGTCCACTACGACCCGATGCTCGCCAAGGTCATCGCCCACGCCCCGACGCGCCCGGAAGCGGTACGCCTGCTGGCCGGAGCCCTGGAACGCGCCCGCATCCACGGCCCGGTCACCAACCGCGCGTTGCTCGTACGGTCGCTGCGCCACCCGGACTTCGCCGCGGCCCGGCTGGACACCGGCTTCTACGACCGGTACCTGGCGGACCTCACCGCCCCGGGAGCCGGTGACCCCGCCACCGCCGCCCTCGCCGCCGCCCTGGCGGAAGCCGTACGCGCCACCACCGCGCCCACCGCCACCGCCCCCACCCGCTTCGGCGCCTGGCGCAACGTCCCCTCGCAGCCCCAGCTCAAGCGCTACCGCAGCGAACCGGACGGCGCCGAGCACGAGATCGCCTACCGCACCCCGCGCATCGGCACCCCGGAACCGTACGACGCCCCCGGCGTCCGGGTCCTCGCCGCCACCCCCGACCGCGTGACCCTCGAACTCGACGGCCTGACACGCCACTTCGCCCTGGCACGCGACCGCGACCGGGTGCACGTGGACACCGCCGGAGCCTCGTACACCTTCACCGCCCTGCCCCGCTTCACCGACCCCGCGACGCAGACCGACCCCGGCTCCCTCCTCGCCCCCATGCCCGGCACCGTCGTCCGCCTCGCGGGGGGCCTGGCGCCGGGGGTCGCGGTGGAGGCCGGGCAGCCGCTGATCTGGCTGGAGGCGATGAAGATGGAGCACCGCATCCTCGCCCCCGCCTCCGGCACCCTCACCGCCCTGCACGCCGCCCCCGGCCGCCAGGTCGAGGTGGGCGCCCTGCTCGCCGTGGTCCAGGAGGACCTGGGCCGCGACCCCGTATCCGTACCGGAGGAGAACGCATGAGCACCGTCCTCGAGACCGAAGAGCACCAGGCACTGCGCGCCGCCGTCGCCGCCCTCGGAAAGCGATACGGGCGCGACTACATGACCACCGTCATCCGCGAGGGCTCCCACACCCACGAGCTGTGGGCGGAGGCCGCCAAGCTCGGCTACCTCGGGGTGAACCTCCCCGAGGAGTACGGCGGCGGAGGCGGTGGCATGGCTGAACTCTCCATCGTGCTGGAGGAGCTGGGGGCGGCCGGCTCGCCCCTCCTCATGATGATCGTGTCGCCCGCGATCTGCGGCACGGTCATCGCCCGCTTCGGCACGGACGAACAGAAACAGAAGTGGCTGCCGGGCCTCGCCGACGGCACCCTCACCATGGCCTTCGGGATCACCGAACCGGACGCCGGGTCCAACTCCCACCGGATCACCACCACCGCCCGCCGGGACGGCGCCGACTGGGTCCTGACCGGCCGCAAGGTCTTCGTGTCGGGCGTCGACATAGCCGACGCGACCCTGATCGTGGGGCGCACCGAGGACGCCCGGTCGGGGAAGCTGAAGCCCTGCCTGTTCATCGTCCCCCGCGATGCGGAGGGTTTCGGGCGGAACCGGATCGACATGGAACTCCACGCCCCCGAAAAGCAGTTCGAGCTGGTCCTGGACGATGTACGGCTGCCCGCGGACGCCCTGGTCGGCGACGAGGACGCGGGGCTGCTCCAGCTCTTCGCCGGGCTGAACCCCGAGCGGATCATGACGGCCGCCTTCGGGATCGGGATGGGCCGGTTCGCACTCGGCAGGGCCGTCGAGTACGCCCGTACGCGCCAGGTCTGGAAGGCCCCGATCGGCTCCCACCAGGCCATCGCGCACCCGCTCGCCACCGCGCACATCGACCTGGAACTGTCACGCCTGATGATGCAGAAGGCCGCCCGGCTCTACGACGACGGCGACGACACCGGCGCGGGCGAGGCGGCGAACATGGCGAAGTACGCGGCCGGCGAGGCCTGCGTGAAGGCGGTCGACCAGGCGGTCCACACCCTGGGCGGCAACGGCCTGACCCGCGAGTACGGGCTCGCCTCCCTGATCACCGCGTCCCGGGTGGCCCGGATCGCGCCGGTCAGCCGGGAGATGATCCTGAACTACGTCTCGCACCAGTCGCTGGGCCTGCCGAAGTCGTACTAGGGGAGTGTTCGGCGGATCAGGCCCCGGACAGGCCCTGGACAGGCCCTGGACAGGCCCTGGGCCGGGCGTCGGGGTTTCCCGCCGTCCGACCTCTCCCCCTTCCCCGCCCCCAGGGGCGATTCTGACTCTCCACACCCGCACGGCGTCCCACGCCGCCTCCCGGCGGCGCGGGCCACCGCGACGACAGGGGTTGACCGCCATGGTGTTCCGCAGTGAGTACGCAGACGTACCGGCCCTCGACGTGCCCATCCACGAAGCGGTCCTCGGCGGGGCTGCGGAGTTCGGTGACACGACCGCCCTGATCGACGGGACGAACGGCATGTCCCTCACGTACACCCAGCTCGACGGCTTCCACCGCCGCATCGCCGCCGCGCTCGCCGACGCGGGGCTCAGGAAGGGCGACGTGCTCGCCCTGCACAGCCCGAACACCATCGCCTACCCGGCCGTCTTCTACGGGGCCACACGCGCCGGCGCCTCCGTCACGACGGTCCACCCGCTGGCGACGGCCGAGGAGTTCGCCAAGCAGCTGGCCGACAGCGGGGCGAAGTGGATCGTGACCGTCTCCCCGCTCCTGGAGACGGCCCGCCGGGCGGCCGAACTGACCGGCGGCGTCCAGGAGATCTACGTCTGCGACCAGGCGGAGGGCCACACCTCCATCCTGGACATGCTCTCCTCCACCGCCCCCGAGCCGGCCGTCGCCATCGACCCCGGCGAGGATGTGGCGGCGCTCCCGTACAGCTCCGGAACGACGGGCACGCCCAAGGGCGTGATGCTGACGCACCGGTCGATCGGGACGAACCTGGAGCAGCTGAGACCGTTCATCCCGATGGGGGAGGGCGACCGTATTCTGGCGGTACTGCCGTTTTTTCATATCTACGGGCTTACGGCGCTCATGAACGCGCCCCTGCGCTGCGGCTCGACCGTCGTCGTCCTCCCCCGCTTCGACCTGGCGCAGTTCCTGGAGGCCATCCAGACGCACCGCATCACCGGTCTGTACGTGGCCCCGCCGATCGTGCTGGCGCTGGCGAAGCACCCGCTGGTGGGGGAGTACGACCTGTCGTCGCTCCGGTACATCGTCAGCGCCGCCGCCCCGCTGGACGCCGAACTGGCCGCTGCCTGTTCGGCCCGGCTGGGGCTGCCGCCGGTGCGGCAGGCGTACGGGATGACGGAGCTGTCGCCCGGTACGCATGTGGTGCCGCTCTCCGTGGAGGAGCCGCCGCCGGGCACGGTGGGCAAGCTGCTGCCGAACACGGAGATGCGGATCGTGTCCCTGGGAGACCCGACGCAGGACGCGGAGCCGGGGGCGGACGGCGAAATCCTGATCCGGGGCCCCCAGGTGATGAAGGGCTACCTGGGCCGTCCCGACGCCACCGCCGACATGATCGACGCGGACGGCTGGGTGCACACGGGGGACGTCGGCCGGACCGACGAGGACGGCTGGCTGTACGTCGTCGACCGGGTCAAGGAGCTGATCAAGTACAAGGGGTACCAGGTCGCCCCGGCCGAGCTGGAGGCCCTGCTGCTGACCCATGACCAGGTGGCGGACGCGGCGGTGATCGGGGTGTACGACGCCGAGGGCAACGAGGTCCCGAAGGCGTTCCTGGTCCGGGGCCCGGCGGCGGACGGCCTCACCACCGACGAGGTGATGGCGTACGTCGCCGAGCGGGTCTCCCCGTACAAGAAGGTGCGGCAGGCCGAGTTCATCGGGGCCGTACCCCGGGCGGCGTCCGGCAAGATCCTCCGGCGCGAGCTGCGCGACCGGGAGAAGACGGAGGACAAGTGACCCTGATCGCCACATCCCGGGAACGGGGCATCGCGACCCTGACGCTGGACTCCCCGGCGAACCGCAACGCGCTCTCGGCCGCGCTGGTGGGCCAGGTGCGGGAGGCGCTGGCGGCCTGCGCCGCCGACGACACCGTACGGGCGGTGGTGCTGACCCACACGGGGACGACGTTCTGCGCCGGGGCGGATGTGAAGGCACCGCCGGACCCGGCGGCGTTCGTGGGCCTGATGCGGGACATCGTGGCGCTGCCGAAGCCGGTGGTGGCGCGGGTCGACGGGCACGTCCGGGCCGGGGGTCTCGGCCTGCTGGCGGCGTGCGACATCGCGGTGGCGGGCGAGGCGTCGTCCTTCGCGCTCACGGAATCGCGGCTGGGGCTGGCCCCGGCGGTCATCTCCCTGACGCTGCTGCCGCGCATGGACCGTACGGCGGCGAACCGCTACTACCTCACGGGGGAGCGGTTCGACGCGGCGGAGGCGGCGCGGACCGGCCTGGTCACGGTGGCCGCCGAGGACGTGGACAAGGCCCTCGTCCCGGTCCTGGACGGTCTGCGCCGGGCGTCACCGCAGGGGCTGGCCGCATCGAAGGAGCTGGTCACGGCTACGGTGCTGAGGAGCTTCGACCAGTACGCCGAAGACCTCATCGCCCGCTCCGCCGCGCTGTTCGCCTCCGAGGAGGCCCGGGAGGGGATGACGGCCTTCCTTGAACGACGGGACCCGGCATGGGTGCGGTGACACCTTCCAGCGTTGCGAAATCTGCTCACGCGCCCAAGCAGGACCGCAGCCGGGCGACCCGGCAGCGGCTCCTGGAGGCGGCGGTGGCCTGCCTCGCCGAACACGGCTGGGCGGGCTCCACCGTCTCGGTCGTCGCCGAGCGGGCCGGGGTCTCGCGGGGCGCTGCCCAGCACCACTTCCCGACCCGCGAGGACCTGTTCACGGGGGCGGTGGAGTACGTGGCCGAGGAGCGCTCGGCCGCTCTGCGCGCGCTCCCCGTGCAGGGCCGCGCGGAGGTGGTCGCGGCCCTGGTGGACCTGTACACGGGCCCCTTGTTCCGGGCTGCGCTCCAGCTCTGGGTCGCCGCCTCCAACGAGGACCAGCTGCGCCCGCGCGTGACGGAGCTGGAGGCGCGGGTGGGCCGCGAGACCCACCGCATCGCCGTCGAGCTCCTGGGTGCCGACGAATGCCGCCCCGGCGCCCGCGAAACGGTCCAGGGCCTGCTGGACATGGCCCGCGGCCTGGGCCTCGCCAACCTCCTCACCGACGACACCGCCCGGCGCGCGCGGGTCGTGGCGCAGTGGGCGGCGCTGGTGGAGGAGGGGCTGGGGTGAGCCTTGCCCGTGGGCCGGCGCGGACCTGCCGGTGTACGGGTCGTCCCCGGTGACGCCGTCGCCGCCAAGCAGCCGGGCCAGCAGCTGCGGGACCGCAACGACAACGTGCAGCGCCTGCTACGCGTCCTGGACCGGGACGGCTCGGCCGGACTGCTGGCGAGCGCCATGGACGGCGGGGTCACGGTGGAGCTGCTGGACGGACGCGGAACGCCGTACTGGGCGGTCTTCCAGGTCGTCCGCAGCGGCAACGGGGTCCGGGAGGGTGAGGCGGACGACGGCCGGGACATGTACCCCGCCCCACCCAGACGGACGGCCAGGACGCGGCCGAAAAGAGCAGACAGGCCCGCGGCCTCCTGGGCGCCGGAATCCTGAACGCCGACGAATCCTCCCGGTGGCGGGCCGCTTGCTGGCCGCACACCTGACGGAGATCGCGGACCCGCACGACCGTCTGGGCCTGCGGGCGCCGCCACCTCGGACGGGCCCCTGAAGAACGGCATGCGTGCCGCTAATCCCCCTGAAGGGAGAAGCCCGCCGGGGAGACCAGTCCCTTGTCCGGGTCGGCGCGGAAGGAGGCGACCCAGGCCACGGGTTCGCAGCCCTTGCCGTTGGGATGTTCCTCGGTCAGCTGGGCCTGCTCGGTGTCCTTGACCGGGCTGCCCCCCTTCACCGGAGTCACGGTCAGCTCGACCGGCAGCTTCTCGGCCCCGATGTCCTGCGGAAGCCGCACCGACACCCGTCCGATCGGATCGGACGGGTCGCCGGACGTGCGCTCCTCGCACGAGCCGTCCACGCAGACCCGGATCATCGCTCCCCCGGTGTCCTCGAAGTCGGCCGGCCGCCAGATGACGGAGACCTCCGAGTCCATGTCGCTGAGGGTGCACATTTTGCTCTGCCCGAACGTGCACCCGGCCAGAGCGGCAACTGTCACCAGGGAGAGGAACACCTTGCGCATGTCAGCCCCTCGCCACCGTGCCGGGGAGCGCCGAGTGGGCGAGCCCGATGTCGGTGAAGACGAGCGGAGAGAGAAAGTCCTCTTGAGCTGCTCGTTTCCCCGCCGAGACGGTCGTTTCTCCGCGATGCCGGATCGCCCAGGGCTGCGAACACGCTGGAAGCTGTGCATGTCAGAACCCATGCTGTCCCTCACCAGCCGGGACAGGCGTCGCCTGGTGGTAGTACATGCGCCACGCCGTCTCGCCGTGTTTCCTGCGCCACAGCGAGCTCCGGCGGGCCCGGCTACCGCCGAAGACGGTCTCGTAGGTCAGATGCACCAGGCCGGGAGCCAGTACGACTCCGGCCATGCCGGACGGCTCAATGCGCGGACCGTCCGCGTCTGCGCCGCTCATCTCAGGAAGCGCGGCGAGCATCTCCTCGTACGTCCACCGTCGTCCCGAAGCTCCGACCTCGATGAACTCCGGGTCGAGCAGCCGCTCGGCGAGTGACCGTGACACACGCACGTCGGGGTCCAGCAGCTGCAACTCGCCCACGATAGCCGCGCCGACATCGGTCGCCTGTTCGTTCATCCCGTCATTCTGTCGAATGAAAGCCTTCAGAGAGATCCTTGATCGCCCCGCAGGTCAGTCACCGTGCAGCGAAGACCGGGGGCTCCAGCGAACTTCCGGTCCGCTGTCACGAGTTCGGCGCCCAGCGGCGCGGGCGTGCGCGGCGGTGAACCCGTTCCCAGCAGTGTGGTTCCGCACCCGCTCGGCGAGGGTGTCCGAACCCACGAGGAACTCCTGGCCGAGATACGTGAGGCGCGTTCGTGAAGGTGCAGGTTCTCGACACCTCCGCGCTCGTGGAGCCTGCTCGGCCGCTTCCTCCGGGGTCAGCAAGGCCGCTTCGCCGACGAGAAGCTGCAGGAGGTAGGCCTGCAAGGACTGCCCTGATCGGGCAGCCCGGATCTTCAAGGTCGTCAACGTCTCGTCCGGCACCTCGCGGAGGTGAATGGTGGCCATACAAGCATTTGAGTCCCGCCGCAAGCACACTGCTAGTGGCTTCTGTCGGCTGGCGGAGAGGCGTGAGCTGATCCGTCGGCCACCGGCCTCAGACGGTTTTGAGTAGGCCGCGGAGGTTGGTCATGCGCGCCTTGATGTCGGCGGGGTCGATCGGGGTCTCCCTGCTGTCGGGGCGGTGGGTTGTGCGGCAGGTGTGGCAGAGGCCGTCGGGGAGGGCTTGTGGCGGGCCGGGGCGTCCGCAGTCGGTGCATTCCATGAGGATGCGGCGG